>CANHVD010000794.1 GCA_947463775.1 Planctomycetaceae bacterium
ACAACGTTGTCCGTCGTGACTCCTGATGGTGCTCGTCGAACTCTCAACACGACGCCTCAAGGCAAGCTGCAACTGGCGCGGTTCGAGGAAACCCAACGGCCTGGCGTATACGCCATGTCAACGCCTGCGGCCGAAACAATTCACTTCGTGGCCGAGACTTCTCGCAGTGAATCGGACCTGAGTATTCTGCCTGAAACGGCGCTGGTCGAGTTATCAAAGAGTCTGGCATCCACGCTGATCAAATCTCCGGCAGAGTATCTTGAACAGGATCGTCTGCGACGACACGGTCAGGAGATCTGGAAGTATGTACTCGCGGCGTTTTTGGCGTTCATGTTTCTGGAACTCGTTCTGCAACAACGATTCGCGAGGGTTCGTCTATGACAACGCTGCGATTTGTTGGTGATGTTCCACTGTGGGTCGGCTTGCTGGCGGCGTTGGTGGTGTGCGTGCTGTCGTGGCGTTACTACAGCCGCGAAAGTTTCGGTCTGCCACGCCGACTTCGATGGCTGCTGCCGTTGCTGAGATCCGCCGCGTTCCTGCTGGGAATTCTTGTGCTCACCGGACCGGTGTTACATCATCGGACGATTCTTGGCGAGCTGGGGCGAGTCAAAATCTATGTTGACGATTCACGCAGCATGACGATGCAGGATCGTCACATGTCGACCGGGAGAAAACTGCTGGTTGCTGAGCAGCTGGGTTGGATCAGCGCCGGGCGAATCGATTCAAAACTGCTGAAACTTGCGGATCAATTGTCTGAGGCTCGGCAGGGATTTGTGGATGCGATTGCTCCAAAGAGTTCCGCACCTGCGGGCGATCCCGGGGCCGTGAGTTCTGATGCGGCTCCACCAGCGGCGGCCGATCCAAAAACTGCCGATGCTGCGACAGCGAATCCTGCGGTTGTGAACGTCGCCCCGGCCGTGACGGCCAGCACTGTTCGAACTGCGGTCGATGCGTTTCGTTCATGTTTGCTGGAGTTGAAAGCGTCTTTGCCTTCAGAGCTTTCTGAGCGATATCAGAATGAATTGCTTCAGCCGTTGGATGTGACTGCATCCACGATCGACGCGGATGCGGCCGCCGCGGCGAATGCGCTGCTGGCACTGGCCAAAGTCTGTGAAACGCTCGAAAGATCAGTACGCAGTTCGTTTGAGGCTGAGGTTTCGCGGATTGTTGAATCCGGCGATGAATCGATACGATCGGCACTCGCCATGTTCGATGAAACTCCGCGCTGGCGTCGGGTTGAGATGGGGTTGTCGGAATCGTCAGCAAAGATTCTGGAGAAGCTCCGGGAGCAGCATGATGTTGAAGTGCTCCGGTTGGCGGGTGAAAAAGCGGAGTTGCTGGGCGGCCGAGCTCCAAACTCTGCCGATGGTGGGGGCGACGAAGAATCTGACGGCGAGAACGAAAGAAGTGCCGAAGACTTTTCCAGTGTCACGGACCTGAGTTCTGGCATTGTGGCAACCCAAAAGTCCGTCACCGCATCGGAGAACTCCGGCGACACGCCATCGAAAGATACAGAGGCCGCTGAGTCGAAGACTGCGATTGTTCTGATCACTGATGGTCAGCACAATTCCGGCCCATCGCCGTTGCAGACAGCACAGGTTTTGGGGAGTCAGGGAGTCCCGTTTTTCAGCGTATCACTTGGAGCGTCCCAGCAGGCGGCTGATTTGGCTGTGATAGGCCTTGAACACCCGGATCTTGTGTTTCAAAAAGATCATGTTCGCGGCGTCATGGTTGTTCGTGATCAGATGACGCCGGGGAAACCTTTCGTCGCTCAGATCAGCTATCAGGATCAGGTGCTTTGGCAGCAGCAACTGGTTACTCAGAATGTTGCCGAGCGACGAATTGAATTTGATTTTGAGATCGATGAACTGGTCGCAAAACTGGGAGCTCAGTTTGCTTCCGACATCAAGCAGCATGCAGTGCCGTTGGAGTTTCAGGCGTCGATTGCCCCGTTGCCTGAAGAGTCCGAAACGGACAATAATCAGCGTGCCATGAGACTGGCAGCGATCGTCTCGAGCTACAAGGTTCTGTTGGTCGATGGACGTTCTCGCTGGGAAACTCGATATCTTCGCAACGTCTTTGAACGCGATGAGCAATGGTCGATCAACACTGTGATCGCCGGGCCGGGGACTGATCACGCGGGTTTGACGAGAGGCGCAGAAGAAGGACAGTTCCCGGGCAAGCGAGAAGAATTGTTTGCTTACGATCTGGTGATTTTTGGCGAAGTGGCCCCGGAACTGTTTAATGAACAGGACTTTCAATGGCTGAGTGAGTTCGTGGAAACTCGTGGCGGCGGCATTGTGTTTATCGACGGTCAGCGAGGTCGCCTGCGACAGATCGCGAGCACAAAGCTTGGCAGCCTGATTCCCGTTGAGTGGCTGAACGAAACGATTGCCGCCAAGCCAACATCGCTGCAATTGACGGACAAGGGGGCCTCAGAAAGTGCCCTGCGATTGTCACCGGACGAGGAACAGAATCGTCGCTTCTGGACCGAACTGCCTCCACCTCATTCGCTGGTGGCTGTGAATGCTTTGCCCGGGGCTGAAGTGCTGATTGAAGCCAACGTCGATGGTCGGCAGAGGCCAGCGATGGTGACGCGATTGTTTGGTTCTGGCCGCGTTGTCTATCTTGCGTTCGATGACTCCTGGCGATGGCGTTTCAAGACGGCGGATCTCTGGCATCAGCGAGCTTGGAATCAATTGGCCAAGTATGTGATGCCTCGACCGTTTGCTGTCAGCGACGAATATGTTTCCCTGGATACTGGTTCGGTGCGTTACGACTTTGGTGCGACTGTCGATGTTCGAGCACGTCTGTTGGGGCTTGATGGGAAACCGGCGACTGGCGTTTCTGCGGACGCTTTGGTGTGGAAAGACGGACGCATCGTTTCGACGGTGAGTCTGACTCCCGATGGCGATGTGCCGGGGATTTATCGAGGTCGAGTCGCGGCTTTGCCAGAGGGCGAGTATGAAGTCTCGGTTCGAGCAGCAGGTTATAGTGACGCCGCCCTGAAGGCCCGCAGCCGATTCGTGGTGCTACCACCGGAATCCGGCGAGATGACTCAGACGTCGGCCAATGAAACACTGCTGAAACAGATTGCCGCCGCTTCCGGAGGAGATTACCTTCGCGAAGAGGAACTGTATCGGTTGACGGAACTGTTGAGTCCTCTCAGCAGCGGCCGAGTGGTCGAATCCGACACTCAGATCTGGCAAAGCTATTG
>CANHVD010000795.1 GCA_947463775.1 Planctomycetaceae bacterium
ACGGCCCAACGACTCACACTTATATTTTGGGGCGTCGTGGACTGCTTTACGTAAACGAGTCCCCTTCAACCAACTGACGGAAAATGAGGCAGAGCTCTCGCGAGCTCTGCACCATGATCCGTGGCAAATTTAGAATTCTCCCAGCGTCTTTCCATCGGAAATTTTGGCCAGGTTATTCTGCGTTGTGCCATCAATGTTTTCACTGATAAATCGGACTGCACCATCGCCAAGTACAGCCTGCACGCCGCCGGTGTGCAAACTACCTGCGGTCATCCATTGCCCAAGACGGCCGGGAATCAAAGGAACAGCGGGGTTGTAGTAATAGTCCCAGCGATTGATTCCATACCAATCACGAGTAAAGTCGATTCCACCATTCACATGGCAGGTGTATGACCAGCCACCGATCTGACCGTTGTACTTTTCACGAGTCTGCTCAACCATCAGCACGGAATTGGATAAACCATCCGTGAAATCTTTGAAGTTGGTCTTTCGGTCCTCTCCGAACGCTCGTTGCTCCGGAATCGAAATTGCGTTCCAGTAGTGATTGTAGTAATAGGCTGCATAGTGGCTGCTGAACTGATAGCTTGGACGATAGCCACCTTCATTCACGGTACTGATTGAATAGTACTGATCTTTTCCTGTGTAGAAGGGCTTTCCGTTATCGGAAGGACAAGTCAACGCGGCAAGTGGCGTCTTTGAGATCGCAGCATTCACATCTGCACTACCCAGCATTGTCGCCGGTGAATAAAGCCCATAAAGCCAAGACGCGCTGGCGGCGTTGTTGAAGTTCCATGCCGCGTACATTGTGGATTGTTCAATGTACGGCAACAGCAATACAAAACCACTGAGGTTCGAATATCGAGGAATTGCTGGAGTGGTCGAACCACCGTTGAAATAGTCGACCGCACCCACACCCATGGCAATCGCGCTTGGTGGCAGTGTTGTGAACGTGTCATGATAGTTGTGCAAAGCAATCCCGAGCTGCTTCAGGTTGTTTTTGCACTGTGTTCTTCTGGCAGCTTCTCGAGCTTGCTGTACGGCTGGCAACAGCAGAGCGATCAGAATCGCGATGATCGCAATGACCACCAGCAACTCGATCAATGTAAAACCTCGACGACGAACCCTCATGACTCTCTCCTGAAAAAGAACGAGCAACAGACACTGAGAGGAACTGGCTTAGTTATTGACTGCCAGATAACGCCGGATCAAAGAAGAACACAATCTCTTAAGTGCGGAATGGAGAGCAACGTATCTCGCTGTGCGACTGCTGCGTCCGTCACATTCCTTATCACCACGCCCTTTCTTTTGCAAAGAATGTGCCAATAATAGAAACTTGTGGTTTCTTGTGGATTTCCCGAAAATCAAAAACAACTAGCAAAACGGGTCATTCAGAGACGGCAATCTTCAGAAAACGTCTGCACGAATTTGTCTCATTGCTGCCGACATTGAGGGCACCAGGTTTTGTGGGTCTTTGTTGAGCCGCAGAAAGCTGAAGAAGCTTGATGTGCGTAATCACCGAAACGGTGTCTCATTGGAAAACATCAGTTCAAGTGTGTACATGTGATACCAACCACTTGCAGGAATCGGCAATCTCAAGGCTGGGATTTTTGTTTACAAAATAGAGAAATATTCGAGGCGATTTAATCTCCACTTGAGTAGCCGGGGGTACATCAAAGCCAGGCAAACTACGAAGAGATTCCGAGCCGGGCGGCCGATTGGCAGAAGTTCGTTTTTCGCCTCACGAAGCCGGCGATTTTCTGGCCCAATAAACTCCCGAAGGCCGCTTTTTTCCGGCTGAGCAGGCGTAATCCGGCGTTGCACATCTGCGCTGGTTCAGATTTGAGCGAGGTCTTTAGCCGTGTTGGCTCGTGTCATCTCTGCCGATGCAATTCTGGTGCTACACAGGCCGCCATTTTTTCAGTGTCCAGCGCGAGTTTAAGAAAGTCCCGAATTGCGGTCGAGGCTTGAGCAGACTCCTTAATCAGCTGCGCGTGGTCGCAATACTGCACCTGAATGTTCGGCTGGCGGGTTAGCCACTGCTCAACGGTCTGCAGATGCTTCTGGAAGTGAGCCGCCATCATCTCGGCAGGTGGCCCGGGTGGCTGACCACGACGCTCCAGCATCTTTTCCTGCGATCGAAGGACTTCATTGAGGTTGCGACGCACAAAGATGACGCGATACTCAAAACTGGAAGGCAGTTTCGGCAACAGAAACGAAATGATCTTGATGGCTTTGCCTTCAGCTTCCGGAAGCCAAGTGGTATCTCGCTCAAGAGATTTCACTTTTTCATATTCCAGATATCCCCGCGGATTATCCTCGTCGGCTTGCCGCAGGTCATCGCCCAGAACAGGAAGTCCGCCGGCAGCCAGCATCTGCATGACAAGGGATGTTCCAGAACGAGGAAGTCCGGACACGACAGTGATCATGGCAATTTCTCAGCTAGACAACGCGGATACCAAACAATCGACCCAGAATCAGGCTCATGACCATGATCAGCACGAAAGCAGCCACGAGCCAGGGGACTTCTGATTGTCCGATGAGCAGTTCACGACGCGGATATGACACCTGCATTCGCCGAATTGGGCCACCATTGTCGAGTGGTGCTTCGGATGGCGAAAACAGTTGTTGAAGCATCCCATTAGACTCGCGAGTTTTCGAAAGGCGAACAAGCTGGTCGCCGGTCGACAAAGTTTTTCGTTCTTTGATCCCGCCAGAGATCACGTCGATCCAGCCATCACCAGACGCTGTTGCGGCGATGCGCCATGCGAATTCGTTTGTCGAAGGAATGCGAACGGGGGGAGAATCAATCTTCAGCATCTCCGGAAGTTGCAAATCAATCGACTGGTCAAGAACGGACCTGGACTGATCAATTTCCACCGACAGCACGGCCTGCTCGCCGATTCGCAGTGGTCGACGATCGAACCACGATTCCATCTGAACAAAGATCAACACAAGCGGGATCAGTCCCACGGCCATGGGACGCAGGAACTGAAAGAGATATGCGGCATTGGCGGTCAGGATGCGTCCGCAGGCTGTGAAGCTGGCACGCAGATCATGCTGGAACATCAGCAGTTCCAGAGTTCGTGCAAGCAGTCTGTTACGCGTCCTGCGAATCGCATTTGGGTTCGAAGAGAAATGAAACAGCACGACAAGCACAATCGAAGCGACCAAAGACGCTGCGATCAGACCTGGCCAGGCCGACTGCACC
>CANHVD010000796.1 GCA_947463775.1 Planctomycetaceae bacterium
GAACAGATTCACAGCATCTGCGACATCGACCCCTGGTTCCTGCGAAATCTGGAGCAACTGGTTACGCTCGAGAATGAAATTCGCGGCATCAGTCGACTCGAAGAAGCGTCCGTCGATCTCATGCGTCGCGCCAAAGAAAACGGTTTCTCCGATGCGCAGTTGGCGTATTGGTGGGACTGTTCGCAGATGGAAGTCCGTGTGCGTCGCAAGGGCATGGGCATCGTAGCCACGTTCAAGCAGGTTGATACCTGTGCGGCGGAGTTCGAAGCGCATACGCCTTATTACTATTCAACTTATGAGCAGGAAGACGAAACTCCGGCGAAGACTCCTGGCAAGAAACGCATCATGATTCTGGGCGGTGGCCCGAATCGCATTGGTCAGGGGATTGAGTTCGATTACTGCTGCTGCCAGGCGTCGTTTGCTCTGGAAGATCTTGGCATCGAAAGCATCATGGTCAACTCGAACCCGGAAACGGTTTCGACGGACTATGACACATCGGACTACCTGTTCTTCGAACCGCTGACGATTGAAGACGTTTTAAATATCTGCGATCGCATGCAGCCGGATGGTGTGATTGTTCAGTTCGGCGGCCAGACACCTCTGAACCTTGCTCGCGGCCTGGAAGCGGCCGGTGTAACGATTATTGGAACGAGTCCCGACAGCATCGACGCGGCGGAAGATCGCGGTCGCTTTCAGGTCATTCTGGATAAGCTCGGTCTGCATCAGCCGCCCAACGGCATCGCCACCAACATCGAAGGCGCCCGCGCGGCTGCGACTCGAATCGGCTATCCGATTCTTGTTCGCCCCAGCTATGTTCTTGGTGGCCGTGCGATGGTGATTTGTTACGACCAGCAGACGCTGGAGTCGTACATGACCGAGGCTGTTGATGTTTCGTCGGACAAGCCAGTTCTGATCGACAAGTTTCTGGAAGACGCCATCGAAGTTGACGTTGATGCGATTTCGGACGGCGAGATCACAGTCATCGGCGGAATCATGGAACACATCGAAGAAGCCGGAGTTCACTCGGGCGACTCCGCCTGTGCGCTTCCGCCTTATTCGTTGCCGAAAGAAGTGGTTGATGAAATTCGCGTGGCCACGGTTGCTCTGGCCGGTGCGTTGCAGGTTCGCGGACTGATGAACATTCAGTTCGCCGTAAAGATGGATGGCGACAACAGCAGTGCAAAGGTTTACGTTCTGGAAGTGAATCCTCGCGCCAGCCGAACGTCACCGTTTGTCTCAAAAGCAATTGGTCACTCACTGGCAAAGATCGCCGCCAAGGTGATGGTCGGGGTTTCTTTGAAGGAGCAAGGCTTCACCAAGGAGATCGTGCCGAAGTACACGTCGGTCAAAGAAAGCGTGTTCCCGTTCAATCGCTTTACGGGCGTGGACATTGTCCTCGGGCCGGAAATGCGATCAACTGGTGAAGTCATGGGCATTGATGCCGACTTCGCTCTGGCCTTCGCCAAGGCGCAGCTTGCGGCTGGTTCTCGCTTGCCGATGAAGGGCAAAGTGTTCATTAGCATGGCTGCCAGCCATAAGTTGCGAATGATCGAGCCAGCTCGACGGTTGAAGAAACTCGGCTTTCAAATCGTTTGCACCAGTGGAACAGCTCGAGTGTTCCAGGAAGCGGGCATTGACGTGGAAGTCGTCCGCAAAGTTCAGGAAGGGCGACCCAATCTGCTGGACCTGATGGCAAATGGAGAGATCCATTTGATCTTCAACACACCAAGTGGCAAGGGTGCTCGCACGGACGAAGGCAAGATTCGAGCCGCCTCGGTAACCTACGGAGTTCCGTGCGTCACGACGATGCCTGGCTGTTCTGCCGTTGTGGATGCCCTGGAAGCCCTCCGCGACCAGCCGAATCCAAGCGTCAAAGCGATTCAGGACTGGGTCAAGGAAAGCTGAAGCAGCGGCTGGTTCAGTGCATAATCCTGTTTGGAAAGCTGCAGCCTGCTGCAGCTTTCCAATGCACAGCCTGCTGTGGACAACCATTCTGAACTGAACGGGCTCCAGACCTGATGTTTGGCAGCAGGCTGCCCGCACCAAAGCGGCAGCAGGCTGCCGCAGTCCAAAGGAATGACCGGATGCGTCTAGTGCCTTGAGATTCGCAAATACTCACAGTGATTCTGCGGGTTCGTCACCGAACGGGACGAGTTCCGGCCAGATCTCCCGGACTTCAACCCAGCCTACGACATTGGTCTCCGAATCTGGTGGCACGATGCTGACAACTTTGCATTCTCTTCCGAAACGAATTCCTGAAGTCTTGAGTACATCATTCTGTTTCGGCACAACTTTCACTTCCTTTGAAATGAAGATCCCTTCTGGTTGCTCGAGGGAGTACTGAAACTCTTCCTGATCATATCTAAGCTTACACGTCCTTGATTCGTCAAAACGAACTGAGATGCTACCCACCTTGACTGCGTTTATTACTATTGCCCCACCATTCAGGATTGGGTAGGCATAAGGATCAAGAGTCATTCCTTTCGGCCAATGTTCACGGGGAATCTTTTCCAGACGGAACCTCGCCCCCTGGGGATCTGTTTCGTTGATATCAATGTCGGCGACTTCATAGAGCCATCCAAACATTGGAAGTTTGGAGCCAATTGTCAATTCGCCGGTCGACGTGGTGACACTTTCAAAGACCCGCTGACGAATCCACTGATTGTTGCTCTTCTTTGCGGCCGCCCAAGAGTTGTTTGCAATTTTATAGACAAACTTTCCAGCGAGTTGTCGCCTTTTCCCGATCGGTGGGTCGGGCTTGTAGATACTAAAGCCCTCGCCAGAAAACATATCGCCTCTATCAAACTTCTTCGTCGCCCCTCGGTAAATTTCTATTGGAGGCTCTGGAACTTCGAAACCGGGATTCTCGTGCCGTCGAATGACGATCGATTCTCCCTGATAATCATGAAACAAACCCTTGCCATCATCTGCGTGAGACGTTCGGTTCAAGACCACGTACAGCAATAGGCATACAATCCTGGCGGTCCGTTGAGCCTTATTGATTTGGCTGAACACCGACAGTGACTCCTCTCGAACTGGAAACTGTTTCCGAGACCTTCTGTGCCCGTTTGGACTGCTGCAGCCCGCTGCAGCTTTCCGATCCACAGCCTGCTGTGGACAACATTTCTGAACCGAACGAGCTCCAAACCCGTTGTTTGGCAGCAGGCTGCCTGCACCAAAGCGGCAGCAGGCTGCCGCAGTCCA
>CANHVD010000797.1 GCA_947463775.1 Planctomycetaceae bacterium
GATGCCGATTGTGCATGTTCCCAAGACCATTGATAACGACTACATGGGGATCGACTTCACGTTCGGTTACTTCACCGCCGTCGAAACGCTGGGAACCGAAATTCGCAACCTGCACGCCGATGCGGAAGCAGCTCGTGCGTACTTCGTTGTTGAAAGCATGGGACGTAGTGCCGGCTGGCTGGCGTATGGAGCAGCGATCTCCGGCGAAGCCAACATGGTGCTCAGCGTCGAAGACATGACGGGGGAGTATCTGACACCCGATTCCACACCTAAGCGCAAGGTGATGGATATCGATAAAGTCGTCGGGAAAATTGTCCGCATGATGCGATATCGACAGGAAAAAGAAGGAAAGGAATATGGCGTCGTCGTACTGGCCGAAGGGCTGGCTGAGTTCCTTTCGGACGAAGTTCTGAAGGATGTGCCTCGCGATGATCACGGGCATATTTCTGTTGCGAACGTCGACCTTGGCAAGATGTTCGCCAAGCGAATTATGGCCGAGTTTACAAAGCAGACAGGCCTGAAACGCAAGGTGACCGGTCTTCAACTGGGTTACGAATGCCGTTGTGCACGACCTCATGCGTTCGACGTGATGCTGGGCAGCCAGCTGGGCGTCGGTGCTTACCGAGCCCTGTGCGAAGAGAAGCTCAATGGTGCGATGGTGTCTGTGTCAGGACAGCTGGATCTGCACTTTGTGCCTTTCGAACAACTGGTTGATCCACAGACTTTGGTGACTGTTGTCCGCTTCATCAAGCACAACAGCGACTTCCACAAGCTGGCTCGCTTCCTCGAAAGCAGCTCGGGCGAATAAGCGTTCGGCCCGAAAAGGGTTTGGATAGTATCTATATGACCGCCATGGGGTTCAGCTGAACCACATGGCGGTTTTTTAATTTGCTAGTTCGAATCCTCGAGTTCTCTGGTCACTGTTGGATTGACGTCCGCGGCTTCCATTGAGGATTTGCCTCAGGCATTTTTGCATTTAGGGTTCGTTGCCACTCGGCCAGCGCACTTCGAAGTTCCTGAAGCTTTTCGGGGTTCTGCATGGCGAGGTTTTTCTGTTCGCCGGGATCTGTCGCGAGGTTGTAGAGTTCTGCGTCGCCGAATTCGTAGAACTCGACAAGCTTCCAGTCTCCGCTGCGAAGGGCGGCTCCCGGAGTCCATTCGGATCCATGGTAGTGCGGGTAATGCCAGGCCAGTGGACGCGTTTGCAGGGCAAGATTGCCGGACAACATCGGCACCAGAGTCATGCCATCAATCGGTGTCTCGGCAGAATGGTGAAGCTTCGCCAGATCGATCATTGTCGGAAAGTAATCGGTGCTGAGCACGGGCTGCTCACAGATTTCACCGGGTTTAGCAACCGCCGGAGATCGGATAATCAGAGGAACGCGAATGCCACCTTCATAGAGCCAGCCCTTGCCGGAACGTAACGGCAGATTGCAAGTTGGGCCGGGCTTTTGCAAAGTGCAGAGTCCGCCGTTGTCGGAAGTAAAGATAATCGTCGTCGAATCTTCCAGGCCTTGCTCATGCAACGCGGCCATGATTTCTCCAACGCTGTCATCGATCGCGGAAACCATACTCGCATATTGAGCATTGTCCTGTTGAGTTCTTGAGAGACCACGTCGTTCTTTAACCGGCGCTGTTTCGTTGAGCCCTTTCACTTTCTCTGCAAAGTGATCGAAATGCTTTTCATCTTTATGAATGGGAGTGTGAACGTCGTAGTGAGATAGGAACAGCAGGAACGGGCGCGAGGGATCTCGCTGGCGGAGAAACGAGACGGATTCTTCTGTCAGTCGCTCCGTGAGATATTCGCCGTCGCGGTGTTCTTTGAGCCAAGGGTTCTTCCATGGTGCGAAGTAGCCGGCCGGAGGCTGACCGTAATGAGCACCTCCCAGATTCACATCAAAGCCCTGATGCGTTGGAAGAAATCCTTCTCCTCCAAGATGCCATTTGCCGGCGAAGAATGTTTGATATCCCGCTGAGTGCAGAACTTCAGCAATTGTTTGTTCTTCCAGCGGCAGTTCGTTGCGATCTTCGATCTGCAGGAAACGATGATTGGCATCACGTTTTGTCTGCTGCCCCGGAATCCAGTCTGTGATATCCACGCGAACCGGATGTCGCCCTGTCATGATGCTGGCCCGAGTTGGCGAGCACACGGGACAAGCGGCGTAGGCCTGTGTGAATCGCATTCCTGATGCGGCCAGTGCATCCAGATGCGGAGTTTCGTGAAACGTACTGCCGTAACATGACAGATCAGCCCAGCCCAGGTCGTCGATCACGACGAACACAAAGTTCATGGGTAAAGTGCGTTGTTCGGCGGCTGGCAGAGAATGAGTTGCAAGATGCAGGTACGCGAGGATAACAGCGATCGAAATGCGCATGGTGACACCCGGGAAAAGGGATCGTTGAGGACAGCAGGCGGTGGCACAACTGCTTAAATACCGCAGTCGAAACGAAGATTGCAGAGGCCGCACCAAGCGGCAGCGAGTTGCGGCAATTCAGCGACTCAAGAAAAATCCGGCGTTCACTCTGCTCGGTCTGAGCCTACACCCATCAGACCATGGCTGATAGAGAACTAGTCTTCCAGAATCGGCAGCGGACTGTTTCGCTCGCGTTCCATCGTGAGGCATCGGCCACCATCTGAATATTCACAAATATTCAGATAGGCACGCATCAACATCAGACCGCGACCGCAGGGGCGTTCAATAAACTCTTCCAGAGTAGGATCCGGAACATCTTCCGGATCAAAGCCTGCACCCTCATCAACCACCACAACCCGCATTTTCTCGGTACTGATATCGCACCGAATGATCACACTCTTGTCATCGGCGAACTTATTACCGTGACGAATGGCATTCGTGATCCCTTCTTCCAGCGAGAGTCGCATAGCGAAGACATCCCGCATGCTGTACTCAAACTTTTCCATCAGGGCAACAAGCTTTTCCTGAGCACCAAGCCCATCGGCTGTGTTGCTTGGAATCATGATTTCCAGCTTCACCGGATTCGTCATGGCCACATCTGACAGAGAGAGGAAACTGCAGCGCAGAAAGGAAGAACGATCCACGAGACCCGCTTAACGCGGGCAAGTGAGCTGTCAGAATTTGGTGAGGGCTTCGTCAAGATTGGTGCACAGTGTCAGAACTTTGTTCAACTGTGTGATCTTGAAGACGTCCAGAATGTCTTTCTGAATACTGCACAATGCCA
>CANHVD010000798.1 GCA_947463775.1 Planctomycetaceae bacterium
AACTTGCGGTTGCCGCGGCTGGCGTTGTTGTGGCTGTGATGCTGATGCTGGTGCAGTTGGGAATTCGCCAGGGAGCCATGGATAACAGTGTCGCTGTGGCTCGGCGAGTCACAGCCGATCTGGTCATCGTCAGTCCTCGGACCAAGACAATTTTTGCGTCCGCTCAGTTTCCGCGGCGGTTGCTTTACCGAGTCGGCTCGGACCCCAATGTCTTAGCCATTTCGGAGATGTACATGGGGCAGGGGCGGCTGCGAAACCCGTGGAACAAACTGGAGTTTCCTGTCAGCCTGTATGGTGTCGACCCCAATGCGGGCATGATGAAGTTACCTGGGATCGAGCGATTTACAGAGGAACTCAACGATATTGATCGACTGCTCTACGACGGGATGAGCCGAACAAACTATGGCCCGATAAAGCAGTATCTGGCGGAGAATGGCTCGATCGATGTCGAAGTCAATCTGCGGAAAGTGCGATTGATCGATTCGATCGACGTGGGCATTTCGATCAACACAGACGGCAATCTGTTCACATCGCACGTCAATTTTCTGCGGCTATTCCCGGACCGCAAGCCTGGCTCCGTAGATATGGGCCTGATCCGTCTTCGCCCCGGAGCTGATATTCAGGCCGTGCGAGCCTCATTGCGACAGTATGTCGGCACGGAAGCCAAAGTCCTGACTCGCGAGGAACTGGTCGCCGCAGAAATCGTCTTCATTCGCGAGAACGCACCGATCGACTTTATCTTCGGTATGGGAGCAGCCGTCGGATTCTTCATCGGGTTCGTTGTGGTGTATCAGATTCTGTATACCGAGGTCACTAATCATCTGCCGCAGTATGCGACAATGAAGGCGATGGGGTTCAGCGATCGTTACTTGCTGCAGGTGGTGTTGAGCCAATCAGTGATTCTGGCGTTGCTGGGTTACCTGCCGGGATTTGTGTTGGCTCTGGGATTGTATCGAGTCGCCACGAAAGCGATTCAGATGCAATTCTCGATGACTGTAGAGAGAGCCGTGTTTGTGTTTGTGCTGACGATCGTGATGTGTGGATTGTCGGCGATGATTGCAATTCGCAAGGTCCGCACGGCAGATCCAGCGGACGTGTTCTAGCAGAGTTATCCAATTTCGAAGACTCGAACCGACAATGGTTGATGACGCTCACAATTCGACGGCTCAAACGGGAATCGCCATGGCGAAAGCGACTCCTGCGATCTCTGCGCGGCACGTGAACTTCGCGTTCGGCGAAGGAGACCTGCAGAAGCAGATTCTGTTTGACATTAACATGGAAGTAGGAACCGGGGAGATCGTTCTGCTGACCGGCCCCAGCGGCAGCGGCAAGACAACTCTGCTGACTCTCATCGGCGCATTGAGAAAAGTTCGCGACGGCGAGTTGGATGTCCTGAGCCATCATCTGCATGATGCCAGCCTTGAAGAACTGGTCGAAGTTCGGCGCGATATCGGGTTCATCTTTCAGCAGCATAACCTGCTGCCATTCCTGACGGCTCGACAGAACGTGCAGCTCATGTTTCATCTGCATCCGGAAGTCAGCCCTGATGATGCGTCACGACTGACTGTCGAACTGCTGACCAGCGTCGGCCTCGGGCATCGTCTTGATTATTACCCGGCTCGGCTTTCCGGCGGGCAAAAGCAACGAGTCGCCATCGCCCGAGCGCTTGCGGCTAATCCGAAACTCATTCTGGCGGATGAGCCTACAGCGGCATTGGACAGTCAATCAGGCCGCGACGTCGTCAATCTGCTGCAGGAGCTTGCTCGTGGGCGAGGCTGTCCGATCCTGATGGTGACTCACGACCCACGAATTCTGGACGTGGCCGATCGCATCATCAACATGGAAGACGGTCGAGTACACCCGGGTGAAAAGTAGAACGCAGCGTCGTCGTCAACATGGGATGTTTAGAACTCGGCCATTTATCGGCCAAACAAGAACGCATCCGGAATAACATGTTTCCCCAGCAGGAACGTCAGCCGCAAAGCACTACTTCTTTTTGCCCTTCTTCGCTTTGACACCGCTGCTTTTCTTAACACTGCTGCTCTTTGCCTTTGCCTTTGCAGCAGATTTTCCGGCAGCCTTTTTTGCTGGCGCATTGCCGAAAACGTTGTCCCAGCCACTAACAAATTTCTTGGAAGCTCCCGTGTGTACGGTATACCCGGTCATCGTTTTTCTTTCCTTGATTCGGCGTCACAAAAGCAGAAGCCTGCTATCTCTTAGGATGCAGGGTTCCGCAGGATTCGTCAAGTCTTCGGGGTTGCTCTGGCACAATTGGCCAGATTGAAGCTTCAGGCGATTTCTTACAAGCCATCGCCCGATACTGGCGATGTTACAATGACGCATATCCCAGTCGTACTGAGACACCTGGCTCTTGCCAGATGGCAGTGCTACGCCACTGATGGTTGATCCTTATCGCACAAGGAAGAACTCGGGAGTCATAAAGATCGCCCAAAGGACGTCTTCGATTTCCTGAGTTGTTGGCGGCGAGCTGAGTGATTCGTTCAGAATCGCCTTTTCTTCAGGCAGTGGCTTTCGAGACAAGGCAAACTCATACAGATGATCGATGAGCGCCGTCTTGTCGGAGTACTGACCGTTCGCCAGATTCGCGGCTCCAGTGCTCAGATAACCCGCCAGCGTCGCTCCGTTGGAAAGGTCAATCGCTTCCAATGTTGTCAGTTCGGTGGGACGCATGGAAACGATTTGTTCGCGAAATGGTCGGCCTAGTGATCGCATTAGAAAATCATTCTTCATCAGCGAGGCTCGAATCATCTGCAGATTGCCCGTCAGCGCCTGCATCAGCAGATTCGGAGCTGTAGCTGCGACGGAATTTGTCCAGACATCAAGGGCCGGCACAATCGTGACCGGTTTCCAATCTCCGGTGATACGTCCCATTCGGCCTTCCTTTCGTGCGGGAACATTGGCGTTCCATTCCCAGCTTTCATCACTGACCACGGTAATCACTTCGCCGTTCGTCAGTTTCACGCGTGATTCGAAGAAGAACCCTGCCGCATTGGGACCGTTTCCAGCATTCGTGGCGATGGCGACAACAGTGTTCTCGCCCTTCTTCAGAAGCCCTCGCAGAGGTACAGCTTCGGTCTTTGTCCATTCGCTGCCGGACTTCACTTCACGGCCATTGATAAACAGAGTAAACCCGTTATCGCAGGTCAATACCGCGCCGCCGTGTTCAAC
>CANHVD010000799.1 GCA_947463775.1 Planctomycetaceae bacterium
ACATAATCGTCCGGCTTGACGGTCAGAATACTGCAGTCGCATGTGTCGAGCACGCGTTCCGCCGTGTTCCCCAGCACAATTCCTTTAACACCACTGCGACCTACAGTACCAATCGAAATCAGATCCGCCTGATGTTTCATCGCAATTCGTGAAATCTCCTGCCATGGATGTCCCCAGGTCAGGTGCGAAACGATTCGAGACACACCTGCCCCCAGCGTCTTCAGGAACTCATCCAGTCGCTGCTCCGCCTCTTTATTGATTTCCTGGCGAAGTGAACTGCCCGGCGGAATGTGCTCAGCAAGATCGTTCGGTACATCTTTGGAATCGATCACATGGACGAGGTGAAATTCGGCATCTGCCTTCTCCGCCAACCAAAGTCCCGAGAGAACAGCCTTGCGGCTGCTATCTGAAAAATCGGTGGCGGCGATTATCACTTTGGGAGCCGTTGCGTGCTCCTTCTTCACGACCCACACGGCAGCCGGACAATTACGAATAAGATTCTTCGCAGTACTGCCCACGAAGAACTGTTTCCAGCCGGTGATCCCGCGAGTCCCCGTCATGACGACATCGAATCCCTCCTGCTGAACCGCATGAGAAATCTCAACAAACGCCTCCCCCAGCAGTGTCTCGCAGAAAATCTTAACCCCTGTTTGCTTCAATTGTTGGATCAGCACCTGCATCTTCTGGTCAGAAACATAGCGAATCTCCTTTTCATAGATATGACCGTCGCCAGCCAACAAATCCTGCTTGGCTCTGTTAGACATCCCCATGGTCGCACGGCGAAGATCATCCAGAACATGACTCAACACCACGCGTCCTGACGACTGCTTGGCCACCCAAACCGCCAACTGCAATGCGGCTGCGGAATCCTCCGAAAAGTCGGTTGCGACAAGAATGTTTCGAAACCCAATTGAGTCAGTCGTCATCAGAAAAGCCCCTTCAATGAAATGATGCGTTGCACAGAGCCGTAACTGGACTCAATGCAGAACGCATACCAGAGCAAAACCATTGAGTCTGACGCAAACTTCCTCCGCACATGTGCCATATGTCGCACTCTGTTCGGTGCTCATCATGTTCCCAGAGACTTCGTTAACGATTTCTTTCGACAAGACGCAACCATCTTCAATAGTTCGATCAAGGTCACAGGGATCACGGACAGCAGCAAAATCAGTAACCATTCCCATGACGAAAGTCCTGCCACATCAAAGACCGCCTGGGTCCATGGAATGGCCATGATGCCCAGCTGCAGCAGCACCGAAACCGCCACAGCGCCGAATAGGCTTGGATTCGAGAAGAGTCCAAGTTCAGGCATGGTGTTGCGATGACTCCGACAGCCAAACGCAAAGAACAACTGCGAGAAGGCGGCCACCCCAAATGTTACCGTGCGAGCCCGGGCGAGTTGTGTTTCGTCGCCCTGATAGACCAGCCAGAAGCCCACTAATGTCACGCTGGCCATCAACAGCCCATGACACAGAATCCGTAATCCACTTTGCTTCGTCAGAACCGCCTGCTCCGAGGACCGTGGAGGACGATTCATGATATCCGTCTCCGGAGGCTCCATGCCCAGTGCAAGGGCCGGCAATCCGTCTGTGACCAGATTGATCCAAAGAATTTGTATGGCCATCAACGGAACCGGCCAACCGGCCAGAGCAGCAATAAACATCAGCAGGACTTCGCTGGTGTTACAGGACAACAGGAAGTGAATAAACTTCCGAATGTTGTCGAAGATTCCTCGCCCTTCTTCGACAGCACTGACAATGGACGCAAAATTATCGTCCATCAGAATCATATCGGACGCTTCTTTTGTGACGTCTGTCCCCGTGACGCCCATCGCGATGCCAATATCAGCCGCCTTCACGGCCGGAGCATCATTGACTCCATCTCCGGTCATGGCGACGATCTGACCACGAGCCTTCAACGCTTTCACAATGCGCAGCTTGTGCTCCGCCGAAACTCGCGCGAATACCGAAACCGATTCGACATCTTTCTCCAATTGCTCCGTCGTGGCTTCATCCAGTTCCCGCCCCGACATAACACGGCTCTGGTCATCCGCGATATGCAGTTCCCGGGCAATCGCCAGAGCTGCCTCCGGATGGTCGCCGGTGATCATGACCGGGCGAATTCCGGCAATCCAGCATTTCTTCACCGCTTCTCGCGCTTCATCGCGGGGAGGATCGATCATGCCCACGAGGCCCGCAAACACGAGTCCGGATTCTTCCTTGTTCTCGGGCCCCGACGATGTCTGATCCCGATAGGCCAGCGCGAGTACTCGATAAGCTCGAGATGCCAGTTGTGAACTTGTCTTTATGATCTCTCGCCGACGCTCCCCGGTCAGTTCGACCTCCGTATCCCCACGACGCTCCCGAACACACTTGCCCAGAATCATCTCCGGCGCGCCTTTGCTGTGCATGACGATTCGACCATCCGCACTCTGAATCACAACCGACATGGTCTTGCGATTGGAGTCAAACGGGATCTCAGACAGGATCTTGTCATTCGAATCATGCGCTTGAATTCCGGCCTTCATGGCCACAACCAGCAGTGCTCCCTCAGTCGGGTCGCCGATGACCTGCCAACCATCGCCTTCGCCCTCTTTCCGATGAATCGTCGCATTGTTGCAACGCGCAGAGGCCGTCAGCAGTGGCAGTAGTTCCGGGTCTTTCTGAGCAATCATCTTCGTTTCGACGGAAGGCTTTCCGTTCTTCGAATCATCAGATTCTTCAATACGAAGGAATTCACCATGCGGCGAATAGCCAGCCCCGGTGACTCGAACAGTCTGCGACGCAGTGACGATCTCTCGCACCGTCATTTCATTGCGAGTCAGCGTGCCGGTCTTGTCCGAACAAATCACCGTCACTGAACCAAGCGTTTCTACACTCGGGAGTTTTCTGACCAAGGCATGCCGCTTAACCATCCGCTGCAGCCCCAGCGCGAGCGTCATCGTGACGACTGCAGGAAGTCCCTCGGGCACAGCGGCCACAGCGAGGCTGACTGAAACCAGCAACACTTCCAGAACCTTGCCGCCGCGCATGACCTGAAGTGCGAAGATTACCACGACAATGATCAGGCAGGCCCCAACAAGCACTTTGCCCAGTTCTGCCAGCCGTTTCTGAAGTGGAGTCAGTTCCCGCTCGGAGCGGTTCAACATGCCGGCAATTTGCCCCAACTCCGTTTTCATTCC
>CANHVD010000800.1 GCA_947463775.1 Planctomycetaceae bacterium
CTCCAGCGTGGCTGCCGAGTCAGCGTGGTCCAGAGTCCGAGAAACGGATTGTAAGGATTCACCGAACGCAGACTGCCGATACGCTGCATGTGATCTGAGCCGCCTCCGACAACAACACCCTGCTCAAAGAGTGTCTTGTACGGCTGGAAGAAACTAGTCCGTTCCTCGCCGAATTGCTTCAGCAAAGTTCGGCCATCCAGATGCAGCCAGATCGGCTGAATATCGGCGACGATTCCCAGTGCTTTCATCTTCAGGATGGATTCTTCGCTCATGAAATTACAATGAGTAATGCACGGGCGTTTGTCTCGCACCGGGAAATCTTTGTTGACTCGTTCATAAGTCTCCACCAACGCCTTAACCGCTCCGTCGCCGACAGAATGTGCTGTAATCTGCAGATCTCGCTCCAGACAGTGTTTAGCGATTTCATACATGCGATCCGGCTGAATATTCAGCACTCCGCGATATTCCGGATCGGTAATCGAATAGATCGTGCTGACACCCCAGGGTTTTTGCATCCACGCACTGCCGGTCAACATGCCACCGTCCAGAAACACCTTGACGCCTCGCAGCCACAATAGATTGTCGTAGGCATGAGCAGGATGATCGGCCGCCTTCTGGATCTGCTCCGCGACTTTCGACCATTCCCCATCCGGACTCACACCCCAGCAAAGAAATGTGCGGCAGGTCAGTTTGCCCTGATCCTTTAAAGTCTGAAACATCGTCACATCCGACTCACCCGCACTGCGTTGGACGATGCTGGTGATGCCGACGGAGTTATAGTCCTGAAGAAGTTTCTCCAGTTGAGCCATCCGTTCTTCCTGGCTCGGCGATTTCTCTGATGACTCCGTCTTGATGAATCGACCGGCCGCTCTTATGACTCCGGTTGGCTCGCCCGTGGTAGGATCCATCTCGATCTTTCCCGGCAAGCCGTCAGTGATCTTAAAATCTTTGTCGATGCCATTCAGCTTCAGAGCCATGGAATTCAAAGCTGCGTCAGGCCCGGTTCGAAAGTAAACGGGATTGTTCGGTGCGACGGAGTCCAGTTCCTGGCGATTAGGAAACCGCTGGTCGCGTAGACGAGTGATAAAGACCTGATTCATGATGATCCACTGGCCGTCTTCCAGGATTTCTGCCCGCTTCTGAACATACTTCAGCACGTCGTCGATTGTTTCGAGTGGCGGGATCTCATGGTCAAATTCATAGACGGCTGCACCGGTCGCGTGAACATGCGAATCGATAAGCCCGGGCAGCACTGTCTTTCCGCCCAGCGAAATCTGTTTTGTATCCGGGCCCGCAAGTTTCAGAATGTCGTCGTTACTGCCGACGGCCCGGATACGCTCACCTTTCAGAGCAATTGCCTGAGCAATCTCAAAGCCCGAGTTGACGGTCACAATCTTCGCGTCGTGTAGAATCACATCAGGGAACTCGTTTGCAAAACTGGCTCCGCCGGACAAAGCCCAAACCATTAATTCACAGACAATCCAGATAGCCATGTTGCCTGATCGAATTCTCGTTTTGAAACTCATCGACAGATCTCCGGAAGGCAGAAAGCATTTGTCTTGAACGAAGGTCGCAAGCTGGATTTTGACGTAATCTTTTTAACGACAAGCCGGTGGCGTCGGTGCCCAAATTCGCCTCCGCCTGCGGCTTACCGCTAAACGAAATAAGCTTCAACAAAGGGAAGTCGACGAAAACACTCGGTTTGCGGGTGTCGTAAGATTGTGACAAAAGTCCGGCCAGCATTACACTTCCCGCAAACGAAACTTTACCAGCCCAGGCAATCTGATCTGTCACTATGGCCACCCCTGAATACACCGTTGTTATTGGACTTGAGGTTCACGTCCAGCTTCGTACCGAATCCAAGCTGTTCTGCGGATGCTCCACGGCATTCCGGCCCGATGACCCCAATACTCAGACATGTCCGGTCTGTCTGGGACTACCGGGATCTCTGCCGGTAATGAATCGCAAAGCCTTTGACTTGTCCGTCCAGACAGCTCTGGCTTTGAATTGCGAAATCGCTCGGTACACCCGCTGGGATCGTAAACAATACTATTATCCCGACCTGCCCAAAGCCTATCAGATCAGTCAGTACGATCTGCCGTTCAGTTCCAAAGGCTGGCTGGAGATCGCGGCTGACGATCCCGCCGAGCCACCTCGTCGCATTCGGATTACTCGCGCGCATCTGGAAGAGGACGCTGGCAAGAATGTTCATGACGAATCGGGTCGCGGGGCGGATAGTCGAGTTGACCTGAATCGAACCGGCACGCCGCTGCTGGAAATCGTCAGCGAACCGGACTTGCGGACTGCTTCGGAGGCTCGTCGATATCTGGAAGATCTTCGATCACTGTTGCTGTTTATTGGCGTCTCCGACTGCAACATGCAGGAAGGCAGCCTGCGTTGCGATGCCAACGTGAATCTGCATGTGCACAACGCGGACGGCAGTCGTACGGCGACTCCGATCGTTGAGCTCAAGAACATGAACAGCTTCCGCAATGTGGAACTGGCCGTCGAGTATGAAACTCGCCGACAGTGGAAGCAATGGCTGAAGACCGGACAGAAGATTGGCGAAGTCCCGAAGCAAACTCGCGGCTGGGATGCTGACCGCAATGAAACATTTGGCCAGCGTGAGAAAGAAGAATCTTCGGACTATCGCTACTTCCCTGATCCGGATCTTTTGCCGGTCACGACCACCGTTGAGCAGATCGAAGAGATTCGTCGATCACTGCCAGAGACACCGGCAGCTCGTCGCGAACGCTTTCGTTCTGTGTTGGGGCTTACGGAGTACGACACCAATGTTCTTCTGTCACAAGGCCCGGCACTGACAGCATGGTTTGAACAGGTCAGTCAACTGTGCGGTGACGGAAAGCTGGCGGCTAACTGGGTGACTCAGGATATCCTGCGAGATCTCAACTCGGACGCAGTCTCAATCGACGAATTCGTTATCACGGCCGAGATTCTGGGCACGCTGCTGAAGTGTATTCAGACCGAACGCATCACCACGAAGAGTGCTCGCGAGGTTTACGCAGCATTGCGATCTGATGCGGCCGACGAAAAGGCCATCGCACCAGCCGATGTGGATCGCCTGATTACAGAACGCAAGCTGGAGATTGTTCGCGACACAGGTGCCATGGACACCGCAATTGCGGCGGCTCTCGCATCAAAGCCCGAAGCCGCCAGC
>CANHVD010000801.1 GCA_947463775.1 Planctomycetaceae bacterium
CAAACCGTCACGAACTCGTTCCGCCAGCTTTGGTGACAACCCCGGCCAGCGAGCCAGTAATTCCTTAGCGACGCCATCGTCGCTGAATTTCACCAGTGTCGCCAGAGCCGCATTCTGCACGGCAGGTGGTTGAGTACTCTCCAGTGAACTCAGCAGCAACTCTCCATCAACGGCATAGGTCGACAAACTCAAAGCACTCAAGGAAGCGGCTCGTAAAGATTCATCCAGTTCAGCATTCGCGGCTTTTGCACGAGCTGATGCCACCAATTCAGCAACCAGATCCTTGAACGCAGGGCTGCTCTGAGCCGCCTTGTTCGCAGCGTACACTGTCTGAAGAATTTTGACCTGCAAAGCCGGATCATTGGCACGACGACTGACCACGGTCGCAATATTCTTCCAACCTTCTTCGCTGGACGTACGACGAGCAACCAAATCCGCCAGTTCCGGCAGGGCAATTGCGGCACCGGCTGGACTTAGACTTTCATCAACAGACATCGCCTGCAAAGCAGCTTCGGCTTCACTGCCCAGCGAAGAAAATACAGCCGTGCGAATCCATCGATCAGAACCAGACCCCGCCAGCAATTTCAGCAGTGCTGACTGACGTGTTGGAGAGGCTGGAAATTCGCCAAGCGTGAACCCGAGCTGCATGCGAACTCGAGCATCCTTGTCGTCGGGCATGGTGGCCAGTTTGGTCAACAGTTCGGCCGAATCCACGAACTTCTCGGATGCCACCAGGGCTCGCTCACGAACACCGGATTCGACATCGTCCAGAGCAACCAGCACATCGGCAGGCTGCAATGCGGCCAAACCTTCGAGACACCCGATTGCATGGAAGTGAGCCAGTGATGACTTTGATTCCCGCAACAATTTTCGCAGGTCTTCCACGACAGATTTGTCCTGTCGTTCATAGATCAGGCGCGACGCCGTTTCACGATGCCACGAATTCGGATGTTCCAGCAACTTCACAAGTTCTGCCGTCGGTACAGCACTCAACTTTGGATTTGGTCGAGCCACATACCCCTTCGGAGCAATGCGGTACAAACGTCCGCGATCACGACCGCTGGTCAGGTCCAGATGGCGTTTGATTTCCGGCGGCAAACTGGCCGGATGTTCGATCGTTTCGCGGTACATATCCAGTACCTGCAGACAACCGTCCGGAGCGTTCGCGTACTGGACGGGACGGAACCAGACGTCGGTCGATGCGACCAATTCTTTTCCGGGATCAATTCGTTCGGCTTTCCAAATCACTCCCTCTGGAGTCACTCGTTTGCGATGAATAATGTTGCTGCCCACGTCGCCGATAATAGCCAAGCCCTTCGTGTCGGCTGGCCACGCATCGCCGCGGTAGATCGTGATGCCGGTTGCTCCTGTGAAATATCCGGCCGGCTTGCCACCACCTTCAACGATGCCCTTGGATAACCCAGAGGCACGCAGGCGAGTTCTTACGATTCGCCATGGTTCCACCTGACTAATACGAAACACCGGAGCCTGACCACCATCCACCGCAATACTAACGCGAGCCGGCGCGGCGGAAGGCAGGGGAGAACGAGACAAATACTGATCTCGATAGACAATCGCCTGAGCATGGTCACTGTTCGCGCTGACAAAGCGACGGCCCCAGTCATCGAATGACATGCCGTGCTGCCCGCCGCCGGTTTCAGCTCGCAGTTCAAGCGTCTTCGGATCGAAAGAAAAGTCACGTCCGCGGCATTCGAGAGCTTTGCGGTCCGGATACTTTGGACTCGTGATGGAACCGCCAACGGTGCTGGCAGAACCATAAATACGATTGTCTGGTCCCCAATGAAAGCTGTTGATCAGTCCCTGAACGTTGTTGCGAGCGAACCCGGTAAAGACCAGTTCTTTCACGTCGGCTTTGAAGTCGCCGTCGGTATCCTTCAGAAAGTATAGATCTGGTGCTGCTCCGACGAACACGCCATCGTTGGCACAGATAATCGCGGTCGGCCAGCTCAGCCCCTGAGCGAACTCATGGCTCTTGTCGAACTTGCCATCATTGTCAGTGTCGAGCAACACTCGAATGGCTCCAAGAGCCTCCTTGTCCTGTTCGGAATAGTCTCGCATCTCCGCCACAAACAACCGTCCATCGGCATCAAACGACATCGCAACCGGATCAGTCACGAGTGGTTCTGAAGCGATCTGCTGCATTTCAAAACCATCGACCAACTGAAAAGTGGACATGGCATCGGCCGGTTCGTGAGCCGCGATACGAGGAAGCTCTGCCGCGTAGTCCGGTTCGAATGCATCCGGCGTATGCTTGAGCACTCGATCCATCACGCCATAAGACTGCAATCTCATGTCCGTGGGGAAATTGTGATCGCAATCCGGCGTCAGCAGAATCAGTTCACTGCGAGCCTTCAACAAGGCATAAATTGAACCCGCAACCGGGATCGCTTTCTTCACACCGTTGATGTCGAAATTGGCGTCCTCAACTGGTGACACAGAAACAAATGTTCGTGGCGCCAGAGCGGCAACCAGTTCGTAGAAGTCGAACGGAACCAGATCCGGATTCAGTTCATACTTATCCTTCAGCAGCGGCATGTAGCGATCGCTTGTCCAGCCTGCGATCTTGCCGCCGTAGTAGTCGTGAAACGGACACCAGCCGCAACTGGAAACAATCACTTTGACACGCTCATCAAAGACGCCCAGAAAAATCGCGTTATGCCCACCGAGCGAGTGCCCAATGGCTCCGATGCGTTCTGCATCCACAAACTTCAGAGCCGACAGCAGATCCACGCAGCGCATGTGATTAACGATGCCCTTCATGGTTCCCGAAATGTACTTGTCGCCCGCGAAATCGTACTTTTCGTATTCTCCGAACGATGGATAGTCCGGAGCGATGACGACATAGCCTCGCTGAGCCATCTCGACGCCATACTGACGACCAGCCTTTCCTTCTCCGGCCACAATTCGCTTTCCTGCGGCACCGGTCGGATGCAACGCCACCATCGCGGCCAGTTTCGCGGTGCCTTCAGCGTCCAGAAGTTTCCCTGCGTCGACGGAGTCGGCAACAGCTTTGGGAAGATACAGGTCGAGAGGCAGTCGATCCGATTCGTCGACGGCAATCGTCATCGTCAGGCGTCGCACGCCTTCGATACGGATGTCTTCAGTGATCTTGATGTCGAAAGCCGGCTGCTGTTGGTGTGGAGCAAGCGGGCC
>CANHVD010000802.1 GCA_947463775.1 Planctomycetaceae bacterium
ATCGTGGCCAGCATCATGAACGTTACGATGCCTCCCTGCCAGCTGACCCATTTCTCCGGAGAGCTTGTGAGACCGGCGGCCCATTGTCGAGCCGTTTCCATCAAGCCCTGCTCCTGAATGGTTTCGTACAATGATTTTGATGTGGAGATCACAGGAGCGAAAAACTCCTTCTGTCGCTGTGCGGACATGTTATGAATGCCATCATTCCAGAAGTCTGTGATCGCCTCCTGAATATTTGACATCAGTGTAATGGACTCATTCTTGATCAGAAGTGCTTCACGATCTGCAGATGGAGTCGCATCGAGAGTTTGCCATTCCCCGTTGATCCACGCCTCGGTCCACGTATGTGCATGGCGCTGTCGAACTTCGTATTTGCCTGTCACGCTGTTTTTTTCACAGCCATAGAATCCGTTGACGAGGCGAGCGGGGACTTCGACGGCCTGCAGCATCAGAGTACAGGCGGATGCAAAGTATTCACAATGTCCCGATTTCGTGTTGAGTAGAAAGTCCTCCAATGGGTCGCGAGAATTATCCTTGCGCGTTTGAGTCAGAGAGTATCGGTAGCCATTCTGCTGACTCAGGTAAGACATGATTCGTTGCACGCATTGGTCCGACGGAACAAGCTTTCCATCCTCCAGACAAATCTCATAGGCAATCCGGTAAAGATCGGGGAGGGCAAATCGCAGGTCTTTCTGCTGCACATAGATTCGGCGTTCTACCGCGCGCGGTGCTCGAGCGGCCTCGAAATACTGAGTTTCAATGCCGTCCATCAGAAACAGTCGCTCTGCAGTCGCGTCACGTCGATAGCGAAACTCATTCAGTTGCTCTTTGGGTTGATCAGGCGGTGAAGTCCAATACTCAAATGGAATGCCGCTGTTTGGTTTCACACGAGGCAACTCGACCGAAAACGTTCGTGAGAGACTGTCTTCGTAAGGTCGCTCCAGCCAGATCAGGCAGGCTCGCTTATCCGTAGCAAGGACGCGATTGCGGCGGGTAGAAATCACTCGACTGACAGGGAACGGAGCAAATGCAAAGAGTTCCTGCGGCGGGTCCTGAATGATATTGACCAAAAAATCGGAGGGCATTTGAGAATAGTTGCCCGGACGGTGAATTCCTTCTTCATGAGCAGTCTCTCGAAGCGAATATCCGCGCAACCATTGTCCCTCGAAGTAGTGAGAGAAAACATTGCCGCGAAAGCGGAGTTCATCCATGTTCAGACCAGCGGCCAGCTCATCCGCAGTCATAGGCTTTTGAGTTTGCAGGTTGACAGCATCGAATGCGAGTACACGTGCGTTGCTCTGCATAATTCGCCCGACATCGCCGAGCGCGACGAAATTGCTGAAGCCAGTCTGTCCGGCGAAAGCTGGTTGTTCGACGGAAATATCTCCCAGGACAAGTCCCGGAATCCAGACACGTGGAAAGGCCGCAAATACGATGAACGCCAGCACCAGCGAAATGGCAAAAGAGCCACTCACCATGCCTCGAAAACGCCAGCCCACCCACGTCTCCGCAGCGTCACGCTGAAGTCCATTGCGCACAAGGATGGCGGGGGCAGTGCTGCTTTGGGCTGCGACTGACTCTGGTACAGCTGACTGAAATGGGCCGGCGTTCAGGCCAAAGAATGAGCGAAAGAATGCCAGCGTTCTTTCTTTTCTACGTCGAGGCTGATCCTTCTTCATGGATATTGTCGGCTGCCCGTTTAGCGATCCGGACTCCGTTGCTTTCAATGCATCTTTATCAGCAGTTTTTGCATGGTGGTCCTGAACTCGATAAAGAGAAAACACTGACATAGTCCACAACAGGAGCAGCATCATTCCCATCAAGGCTGCACCAAAGGCTACGTTACCGGAAACAATTCCTCCAATGGCCAGTTCCACAACACTTAATGCCATCAGCCACCAGTACTGCCGATGAGATTTAGGCAGTAACAGAACAATCCATGATAAATAAACGACCAGATGTGCTCCGGAAAGCAGTTTCTGAATGAGAGTACCGCCGAGGAATTCATCAGCGGCGACCCACAGCGCTACGAGACCAAAGAGATTGCCGACAAGCACGGGGATATGCAGCGTTCGATAATGGTCGACAAAGATCCAGGCCACGACGGCAATAAATGGCGTAATACCCGCGGGGAATAATGCGCCTTCACTTCCTGCCAGAATCAGTGCGGCGGCCGAAGTGACCAGCGTCATGCTTCGGAAAAATGTCGCTCGTAGCTTTTCGTCGCTCTGTGCCGCTGAAAGTTCAACCATTGTTGTTCTCCCCGGAATCGAGGCTGTTTGCGACAGTAAAGACATCGTTCAGAGTCTCTGGACTGCAATCCAGAATCAGCAGCCGCTGAATTAACAGCGACTCATTCCTGACAGAATCGCGTGCAATCGTCTCCGCCAGAATCTGCGCTTCATCAGGACGCGGCGTGATCAGCACAAAGCGGCTGTTGGACGAGATCGAGCCCTTAGCGACGGCGGTCAGCATTTGTGATAGCGGAGCTTTCGCAAATGGTTGGCAGATTGCCAATGCTCTCAACGCGGCGTCGCGAAAACGAGCAGCCCCGACGACTTCCAGACTCTGCAGTTCCTTTCCGGCAATCAGCAGCCGATAAGTCCCTGATGACGATTGTCGAGTTTGTTCGACACACAGCGTCGTGGCCAGGCTCACCGCAGTCTCCTGCAGCGTTTCTGTAAACTGCGGAGTGAGAAAAAAGTCCAGCATCACGATCAATTCCGCTTCCCGATGCTGCTGATGTTCTTTCACCATCATCTGCCCGTGCCGAGCCGAGCTGCGCCAGTGGATGGCTCGCGAACTGTCCCCCGGGCGGTACTCGCGAATACTGTGAAAATCGTCGTCAAAAATTCCCATCCGTGCGTTGGCCCGACTAGCCGATTCCGCAAGGTCACGTTCACGTCGCTTCCAGCCCGGCAGCAGTCGCCCGATTGCCGGATGAACCAACAATTCACTTTCTCCTTCTACGACATGACCTCGCTCCCCAATCCCCAAGGGAAAGCGACTGCTGATTCTCATCGGGCCAAAGCGATAGAGGCCGCGACGACTCATGCAAAGTTCATAACGCCCGAAACGCTCTTCTTTGGGGCCGACACGGACAAATGTGACCGTCGGCTCCGCACGCAAGTCTCGCCCCTGAACGACGTCGCGTACTTCCACCAATC
>CANHVD010000803.1 GCA_947463775.1 Planctomycetaceae bacterium
CCATCGATGCCGCTGGACGTGTTTCCGGAATTCGCGCCGCCGTACATAGAGATCCAGACAGAAGCTCCCGGCTTGTCCGCCGAAGAAGTCGAGAACCTCGTCACGTTTCCTCTGGAGAATGCTCTCATAGGCACACCGGGACTTGAGACACTGCGGTCAAAATCCGTAATGGGATTGTCGTCGATCCGTTTGTTGCTGCATCAAAACGCGGATGTCTATCGAGCACGTCAGTTGGTTCAGGAACGACTTGCATCAGAAGGCCCGCGACTTCCCAATGTAGCTCGACCGCCCGTTATTCTGCAGCCATTGTCGTCTTTGAGCCGCATGCTGAAGATTGGTATCTGGTCGGACAAGCTTGACCAAAGCGATCTCACGGAACTGGCCGTGTGGACCATTCGGCCTCGACTGATGGCCATTCCGGGTGTCGCCAACGTAGCCATTTGGGGACAGAAAGATAAGCAGCTTCAGGTGATCGTTGATTCAGAACGCTTGCTGGCCCATGATGTCACACTCGACCGTGTGCTGCAGAGTGCTCGCGATGCCGTGGCTCTGGATGCTGGTGGTTTTGTCGACACACCAAATCAGCGACTGGCCGTGCGACAGCTTTCGTCGGTGAAAACTCCGGAAGAGATGGCTCGCACCGTCGTGTCGTTTCGAGATGGGGCCGCACTGCATCTGGGAGACGTCGCCGATGTGAAAATCGGAACTCCGCCTGCAATCGGCGATGCCATTATCAACGATCAGCTCGGGCTGTTGCTGATTGTCGAAAAGCAACCGGCCGCGAATATGCTGGAGGTGACTCGCAAGGTGGAGGCCGCTCTGGAAGCCTTGCGGCCGGGGCTGAAGGACGTTGAGATCGATCCGACCATCTTTCGACCAGCCACGTTTATTGAACGCTCGATCGACAACCTGACATCGTCACTTCTGACGGGATGCATTCTGGTGGTCGTCGTCATCTGGATGTTTCTCTTCGACTGGCGAACCGCGATCATCAGTCTGACCGCGATTCCTCTCTCGCTGATGGCCACCATTATTCTGCTCTACTGGATGGGACTGACGATCAACACCATGATCATCGCCGGTCTGGTGATTGCACTTGGAGAAGTCGTGGATGATGCGATCATTGATGTGGAGAACATCGTCCGTCGATTGCGAATCAATCGCACGCTGACAAAGCCGCGGTCGTCGTTCCGAGTTGTCCTCGAAGCATCGCTCGAAGTTCGCAGTGCGGTGGTTTATGCCACTGTGATCATCATGCTGGTCTTTCTTCCGGTCTTCTTTCTGGAAGGTCTTCCCGGAGCCTTCTTTCGTCCTCTGGCGATTGGATATGTGGTCGCGATATTGACGTCGCTGTTTGTTGCGTTGATTGTGACTCCCGCGATGTGTCTGCTGATTCTCCCGGGGCATCAGGTTTCAGACAAAGAGCCGCCTCTGAGCCGCTGGCTGCGTACTCCCTATCGAGCAATTCTGCCATGGTTTGCGATTCGTCCGAAGTCGGCGTTTACGTTTCTCGCAGTGTCGCTGGCGGGAACGATGTTTGTTCTGAACGGGCTGGGGCAGGAGTTTCTGCCGAACTTTCAGGAGACGGATTTCTTGATGCATTTTGTCGAGAAACCCGGTACGTCGATCGAAGCGATGAATCGAGTCACCATTCAGGCCAGCCGTGAACTCCGGGCCATTCCCGGTGTTCGAAACTTCGGCAGTCATATTGGTCGAGCCGAAGTTGCGGATGAGGTTGTCGGCCCGAACTTCACGGAACTCTGGATTAGTATCGATACCGATGTGGATTACAACGAGACGCTCGGAAAGATTCAGACGGCGGTTGACGGCTATCCGGGCCTTTACCGCGACGTGCTCACATATCTGCGAGAACGAGTCAAAGAGGTTCTGACAGGAGCCAGTTCCAGTGTGGTGGTGCGCATTTATGGTTCAGATCTGAACGTCCTCCGAGCCAAAGCCAAAGAGGCCGAAGCGGTGATGGCGAAGGTTGAAGGCATCAACAATCTGAAAGTCGAAGCCAATGTGCTGGTGCCTCAACTGGAAGTCAAACTGCGGCACGATGCGATTGAGCAATTCGGGTTGACTCCCGGCCAGGTACGTCGCGCGATCACGACTGTTCTTCGCGGGACTAAGGTCGGCGAAGTTTACGAAGGCCAGAAGAAGCAGGACGTCGTCGTCTGGGGCACTGAGGCAACTCGGACGGATCTCAATTCGCTGAGAGAGATTCGCATCGATACGCCAGCCGGAGGCCAGGTTCCTCTGCGAGATGTCGCGAATGTGGCGATCGTTCCTGCACCAAATGAAGTCAAACGGGAAGGCGGCTCGCGTCGTATCGACGTGACCTGCGATGCCAAAGGACGAGATCTTGGTTCCGTCGCACGTGATGTGGAAGCCGCTGTTCGAGGGCTGTCATTTGACCGCGGCTATCATCCTGAATTCCTCGGTGAATACGCGGCTCGACAGGAATCTCAGCGGCGATTGTTTGCTCTGGGCGGAGTTTCGCTGCTGGGCATTTTGCTAATCCTCTACATGGACTTTCAATCGATCCGTCTGACCGCCATGGTCGCGTTGACGATTCCATTCGCGCTGATCGGCGGCGTCATTGCTGCGTGGTTTGCAGGTGGAACTCTGTCACTGGGATCGCTGATTGGTTTCGTCACAGTGTTGGGCATTGCTGCTCGGAACGGGATCATGCTGGTCAGCCACTACCGGCACTTGCAACAAGTGGAAGGAGAACCGTTCGGCCTGGGCCTTGTCGTTCGCGGCGCTGAAGAACGACTGATCCCGATTTTGATGACGGTGCTGACCACCGCGTTGGCACTGCTGCCATTGGTCATGGCCGGAAACAAGCCGGGGCATGAAATTGAGTATCCTCTGGCGATTGTGATCCTCGGCGGAATCGTCACCTCCACAATTCTGAACCTGTTTGTGCTGCCACCGCTCTATCTGCTCTGGGGACGGAACGCAGTTCCACCTTTGGAAGACAGTGAAGCTGCTCCGCCTGTGACGCCCTGACAGCACAACCGGACCAACCGATACAATTCTGGTCACCGGATGTCGAACGGCAATTCCTGTCGATCGATCCCTTGGGACGCTCGCTCGAAAGCTTAACTCTGCAATATCCACCTCAAGGACTTTACCCTTCTCGCACTTCGATGGACGAACA
>CANHVD010000804.1 GCA_947463775.1 Planctomycetaceae bacterium
CCATCGATGCCGCTGGACGTGTTTCCGGAATTCGCGCCGCCGTACATAGAGATCCAGACAGAAGCTCCCGGCTTGTCCGCCGAAGAAGTCGAGAACCTCGTCACGTTTCCTCTGGAGAATGCTCTCATAGGCACACCGGGACTTGAGACGCTGCGATCAAAATCCGTGATGGGATTGTCGTCGATCCGTTTGTTGCTGCATCAAAACGCGGATGTCTATCGAGCACGTCAGTTGGTTCAGGAACGGCTCGCGTCTGAGGGGCCTCGACTTCCGAACGTTGCTCGACCGCCCGTTATTCTGCAGCCATTGTCGTCTTTGAGCCGCATGCTGAAGATTGGTATCTGGTCGGACAAGCTTGACCAAAGCGATCTCACGGAACTGGCCGTGTGGACGATTCGGCCCCGACTGATGGCCATTCCGGGGGTCGCCAACGTCGCCATCTGGGGACAGAAAGATAAACAGCTTCAGGTCATCGTTGATTCAGAGCGTTTGCTGGCTCACGATGTTTCGCTCGACCGCGTCTTGCAGAGTGCTCGCGATGCTGTGGCTTTGGATGCTGGTGGTTTTGTTGATACACCAAACCAGCGACTCGCCGTGCGGCAGCTGTCATCGGTGAAAACTCCGGAAGAGATGGCCCGCACGGTCGTGTCATTTCGAGATGGAGCCGCACTGCATCTGGGCGATGTCGCCGACGTGAAGATCGGAACTCCGCCGGCAATCGGCGATGCCATTATCAACGATCAGCTCGGACTGCTGCTGATTGTCGAAAAGCAGCCATCCGCGAATATGCTGGAGGTCACTCGCAAGGTGGAGGCCGCTCTGGAAGCCATGCGGCCCGGTCTGAAGGACGTTGAAATCGATCCGACCATCTTTCGGCCGGCGACGTTTATTGAACGCTCGATCGACAACCTGACGTCGTCACTTCTGACGGGATGCATTCTGGTCGTCGTGGTCATCGGACTGTTCCTCTTCGACTGGCGAACAGCGATCATCAGTCTGACCGCGATTCCTCTCTCGCTGATGGCCACCATTATTCTGCTCTACTGGATGGGCCTGACGATCAACACCATGATCATCGCCGGTCTGGTGATTGCACTTGGAGAAGTCGTGGATGATGCCATCATTGATGTGGAAAATATCGTGCGGCGACTGCGAATCAATCGCACGCTGGCAAAGCCGCGATCATCGTTCCGCGTTGTCCTCGAAGCATCGCTGGAAGTTCGCAGTGCCGTGGTTTATGCCACGGTGATTATCATGCTCGTGTTTCTTCCGGTCTTCTTTCTGGAAGGACTTCCCGGGGCGTTCTTTCGTCCTCTGGCGATTGGATATGTTGTCGCCATTCTGACGTCGCTGTTTGTTGCGTTGATTGTTACCCCCGCGATGTGTCTGCTGATTCTTCCGGGGCATCAAGTGTCAGAAAAAGAGCCGCCGCTGAGCCGCTGGTTGCGTACGCCCTACCGAGCAATGCTGCCATGGTTTGCGATTCGTCCTAAGTCGGCGTTTACGTTTCTCGCAGTGTCGCTGGCGGGAACGATGTTTATTCTGAACGGGCTGGGGCAGGAGTTTCTCCCGAACTTTCAGGAGACGGATTTTCTGATGCACTTCGTCGAGAAGCCCGGTACGTCGCTCGAGGCGATGAATCGAGTGACCATCCAAGCCAGCCGCGAACTTCGAGCCATCCCCGGTGTTCGAAATTTCGGCAGTCACATCGGGCGAGCCGAAGTTGCGGATGAAGTTGTCGGCCCGAACTTCACCGAACTCTGGATCAGCATCGATACCGACGTGGATTACAACGAGACACTTGGAAAGATCCAGACGGCAGTTGACGGCTATCCTGGCCTTTATCGCGACGTGCTCACATATCTGCGAGAGCGAGTCAAAGAGGTTCTGACAGGAGCCAGTTCCAGTGTGGTGGTGCGCATTTATGGTTCCGATCTGAATGTGCTGCGTGCCAAAGCCAAAGAAGCCGAAGCGGTGATGGCGAAGGTCGAAGGCATCAACAATTTGAAAGTCGAAGCCAATGTGCTGGTACCTCAACTGGAAGTCAAGCTGCGGCACGATGCGATTGAGCAATTCGGGTTGACTCCCGGCCAGGTACGTCGCGCCATCACAACGGTCCTTCGCGGGACCAAGGTCGGTGAAGTCTACGAAGGCCAGAAGAAGCAGGACGTCGTCGTCTGGGGCACTGAGGCGACTCGGACAGATCTAAACTCGCTGAGAGAAATCCGCATCGATACTCCAACCGGAGGCCAGGTTCCTCTGCGCGACGTTGCGAATGTCGCGATCGTGCCTGCACCAAATGAAGTCAAACGTGAAGGCGGCTCGCGACGAATTGATGTCACCTGCGATGCCAAAGGACGAGATCTTGGTTCCGTCGCACGTGATGTGGAAGCCGCTGTTCGAGGGCTGTCATTTGACCGTGGTTACCATCCGGAATTTCTGGGTGAATACGCGGCTCGACAGGAATCTCAGCGGCGTTTGTTTGCTCTGGGGGGAGTTTCGCTGCTGGGCATTTTGCTAATCCTCTACATGGACTTTCAGTCGATTCGTCTGACCGCCATGGTCGCGTTGACGATTCCATTCGCGCTGATCGGCGGAGTCATTGCTGCTTGGTTCGCAGGAGGAACTCTGTCATTGGGATCGCTGATTGGCTTCGTCACTGTGTTGGGCATTGCTGCTCGGAACGGGATCATGCTGGTCAGCCACTACCGGCACTTGCAACAAGTGGAAGGAGAACCGTTCGGCCTGGGCCTTGTGGTTCGCGGCGCTGAAGAACGACTGATCCCGATTCTGATGACCGTGCTGACCACTGCGTTGGCTCTGCTGCCATTGGTTATGGCCGGAAACAAGCCGGGGCATGAAATTGAGTATCCTCTGGCGATTGTGATTCTTGGCGGAATCGTCACCTCCACAATTCTCAATCTGTTCGTGTTGCCACCACTCTATCTGCTCTGGGGACGCAACGCAGTTCCGCCTTTGGAAGACAGTGAAGCTGCTCCGCCTGTGACGCCCTGACGGCACAACCGGACCAACCGATACAATTCTGGTCACCGGATGTCGAACGGCAATTCCTGTCGATCGATCCCTTGGGACGCTCGCTCGAAAGCTTAACTCTGCAATATCCACCTCAAGGACTTTACCCTTCTCGCACTTCGATGGACGAACA
>CANHVD010000805.1 GCA_947463775.1 Planctomycetaceae bacterium
ACACTTTGCAACTCCTGTAACCACCAGACACTATGCTGTTAAATGATCACTTCAAATGAACCAGATTGTTGAATTCGTTGGCCAGAGCTCCAAGGCCGTTGCGACCGAAAAATTGACGACCGAAAAATTCAGGTCATCAAAGTCCGCCTCGCTCTGCGATTCATTTTTCGGTCCCTAAATTTTTCGGTCGAATATGCTCTCAATTACAGAGTACAATCAAAATGAACATTGTTTTTTCAGCCCGACACTGTTTATGTGCAGCTTGCTAAAGCAGCATTACCAGCCCATCCATTCCGGACAGCCGACTGTAAACCGCCAGAACCTGTTGAGAAGATTCACACATGGGTTCGATCGTGACCGCCACGTGTCGCCCATGTTCCGTATTCCGAAGCGAAAACGGCGGATCACTCTCCAGTTTTAGTTCATCACGAACACACGACAATACACGAGCCGTAAAATTTCCGTCGGCGTACCCAATCACTTTGAAGGTGTAGTGACACGGGAACGAATGTAGTTTTTCGAGCAGGTCGATGGCTGGAAGGTTAATCACACAGTCCTCATGTTTCTCTTAAGCACTTTGATCAGCCGCATTGTCCCTGTGAGCAGCAGCCTCCGCCAGCCGAACCATTGTTCAGCGAACGGTTCCATGGGGCTTTTGCCAGAAGTATTCCCATCCCGCAGGTGTTGCTGAGACCCGCGAACGTCAGGCCAGCACCGATGAATGCCGGCACGACCAGAAATCCGATGTGCCAGAATGCCAGCAGAGAACCGATCAGTGTCAGCAGACCTGCACAAATTCGAACCTGTCGCTCCAGAGACATCATCTTCTTTTGACCGCGATTGACCGGCAGGCCAGCTTGTTCCCAAGCCAGGGTTCCGCCTTCGACATTGACGACGTTGCTGTAACCCGCTTTTTCAAACATCTGGCAGGCTTGTGCCGAACGTCCACCGGAGCGGCAAATAATGTAGAGCGGTTCGGAAGCTTTCGCCCCGCGAGACTCCATGATGGCTTTGGGATTTAACGTATCCAATGGCGCGGACAATGCTCCTACGGCATGGACTTCGTAGAACTCCATCATGGACCGGACATCAATCAGGTCAAAACCACCTTTGCGACTGAGCGGGGCGAATTCCTGAACGGAGATCTTGCTGGACATGGTTCACTTATCCAAAACCGAAGGCGCGGACTGTAAAAGATTTATCAGAACGGGTTTACAGGAAGTATACCGTCGAGCCACAGAATTTTGCTCCGGAATCTGCCGTTTCCCGGTTGGCCAACCATTGGTGAGAGGAATGCGTTGCCCGTTGTCGTCTCGATCTGTTAGTTTTCGTCTCAACCCGCGGTTTGTAGCTCAACGTCCATTTCTTCGCCGCTCTCCTTAGGCCGTATGATGTCTGCCATTGGCCAATCCACTTCAGGGACTTCCAACCTGCCCGTCGTCTTTTTTGACGGGGTTTGTGGTCTGTGCAGTCACAGCGTGAACTGGTTACTGGCGCGCGATCCAGAACACCGCCTGCGGTTTGCTCCGCTTCAGGGGGCAACGGCCGCGGCGATGATCTCCTCTGATCTTCGCGACAGACTCGATACGATGGTATTTGTCCGCAACGGCACAACCTACATCCGTACGGCCGCAGTGAGCCGCATTCTGATGACGCTCGGTGGCCGATGGCAGATGCTGGGTGCTATGCTGTGGCTGATCCCATTTCCCGTGCGTGATCTGGGCTATCGACTGGTGTCTCGGTTCCGTTACCGGATGTTTGGAAAACACGACGCCTGTCGCCTGCCAACCCCCGCTGAACGCGCGGTGTTTCTGGAGTAGCAGATTGCTTGGCCGAAAAACTCGGCGAATCAGGAACGCCGATTTTCGAAACAGGCCGTGGTCGTCATGCTTCAATCACTCATCAATCCCTGGCTGCTGATTGGGCTGGCTGGGATTGCGTTGCCGGTGATTGCTCATCTGCTGAATCGACGACGGTTCGATGTCGTTGAATGGGGTGCCATGCAGTTCCTCAATCCTTCGCGCCGTACGCGTCGCCGATTGAAGCTGGAAGAACTCTTGTTGCTTCTGCTGCGGATTGCTCTTGTCACTGTCATCGTATTGGCTGTTGCGCGACCGGTGATCCCCAGCGGTTTTCTCAGCGGCTTTTATTCATCCGGTTCTCGGACAGTCGTCGTTGTGGTCGATGGTTCCAATTCCATGTCGCGGACGGATGGAATGAAGACCGTTCACCAGACGGCTGTTCGTCGAGCAATAGAATTCCTCCGCACACTGGGACCCAATGACACTGTTGCTCTGATTGACGCTCGAGATGTCCCGCGTTCCGTGATTGAATCGCCTCTGCGAGATATCCGTGCGGTGGATGAGCAGTTACTGACTTTGCCCGGCCCGGGTGGTGCGTGTGATGCCGTCGCGGCGATTGAGAAGGCGATTGGAATCCTGGGACGCTCCAGTGCTGCTGCGCGAGAAATTGTCGTCTTCACCGATCGACAGAGTCAGGGTTGGAGTCCGACTATTGACGCCGATTGGGTTCGTGTTGATGAGATGCTCAAGTTCCCTGCGGTGCGACCGCAAATTTGGGTTGTCGATGTGGGGCTTCCTGTCGATCCGAGTTCCCGCAACGTATCAGTGGGACGAATTGAGATCTCGCGAGAAATGTCGGTCCCTGATTTTCCGGTACGGTTACGGGTGCCGATTCGAAACGATTCTGATCGTGAAATGCAGATCCCTGTACGACTCCAGATGGAAGGTCAAACTCTGCCCGGACAAACTCAGGATGTCACCGTGCCTGCGCGGTCTGAAGGAATTGCCGAATTTGAACACTCGGCTCGTTCCGCCGGGACACATGTGCTGACGGTTGCCGCGGAGATCTCAGGAGATGCGATCGCTGCGGATAACATCAGTCATGCGGCGTCGCATATTTCAGATTCCTTGTCTGTGTTGCTTGTGAACGGAGTCCCTTCGGCGACACCGGCTGAGCGAGCGACCTTTTTTGCCGAGCTGGCGTTTGCTCCTCCGGAGCAGGGCGTCCCGTGGGTTCGGACACACGTGGTTGATGTCAAAGATTTGACACCGGAGCATTTTCAAAAGGCGGCCGTTGTCGTTCTGTGTAACGTCGGCAGAATTCCTGAGGCTGCCGCAAAGGCTCTGGCTGAGTTTTCCGCGGC
>CANHVD010000806.1 GCA_947463775.1 Planctomycetaceae bacterium
AGCTCTGGGAGTTCCCGAGGAGCTGCTGCTGCCGGTTCGACAACGAGTAGCCGCCGATCAGCATTTTGATCTGCTGCCATGTGTCTGGCTCAATCCCGAGACACGTTTGTGTCGGCACTACGAACTGCGTCCCCAGGCATGCCGCGACTTTCAGATCAACAGCGATCTCTGCCGGCTGTCACGGTGGGATGAAGGCCTTGATTAAGCGGATTTAAAAACAACCCGAAGCCCCCGACCATGTAAGCATGGCCGGATTTCTCAGCGACGTCTCGGATAGGTGTGAAATCGTTGATTAGCCTGTTTCACTCTGCCAGACGACTTTGGTCTTGCTCATCAGATCATGCATCGCCTTTTTGTCGGCTCGAAAGAAGCACATGATGAAGCCGATGTACAGGGTGAGGATCGTTACGAACGCCGATGCAGCTCGACCGAAGGCCTGCTGGCGAGTCTGAACTTTGTTGTCATCACGCAGCACGATCATTCCGAGGCTCCACTTGCCAAGGGTCGCTCGAGCTGCTCCGGATTCTCCCGATGCGAAGTAGAATCCAAACAGTGCCAGACTCGCGACAGCGCCGATGCCCTGAGCTAGTTGGTCCGCAATGCTCCAGCCATAAAAGTTGAACAGCAAACCGAAAAGCATACCTACAAACTGACCAATACCGCCCAGCAATCCCATGATGATGTAGTCGATCAGAAACGCCAGATAGCGTGGGCCAAAGCCAACAGGCTCCAGATCCGGAAACTCATTCACGATGGCCAGGTCTGCTCGGAAATACAAGCCGTACAACCCGATCACTCGCATCATGAACACTGCAGGAAAACTCATCAGAGAACAGATAACGCCGTAAACGATCATGGCTCCGATGAACACCATGGGCATCTGATAAAACAGAAATCTTACATTGCCCTCGCCAAAATCCATCACATTGGACTTCAGCCATTCGAGTGCATTCGTTTCCTGGGTCGTCAGCCAGACTATGGTTTTTGCCTGCATGACAACAATCACCACGGTGACAACGATCGGAATCAGGAACACCAGAAATAAGTTCATCGCGAAGACGTAAAGCGATGGACCAATCGTCTTGCCAAGGTCACGCAGCATCCAGGTCAGCAGCCAGGCTCGATGTGTGTACTTCTGAGCCATGTGCACCACAGCCGCAGGCAATACAAGCAACGGAATGATCATGATCAGGCCGCCAATAATCAGAGCCGCCTGGATGTTGAAGAATCCAATGGCCACTGCGATGAGAAACAGAGGCAGGGTCAGAATCACAGGCCAGACATAGAATCGAAAGCCCATGGTCAGGTTGCCAAAGAAGTCCAGCGTAAAGCGCTTGACCTTTTTCTCACCTGCCATCGTGACACCGGCAATCGTTGTGGCCAGAGTCCATGCCCAGCCGCCAAATCCCAATTGAAACACGAGGGTCATACCCGTCCAGAATAATGCCGGAGGTTCGCGTTGAGCCATCAGTCGTGGGATCGGCAATCTTGTCACAGACTTGGGGGTCGTATAGTAGGTGCCGTCGAACAGAACTTTTGCCCCTTTGTCATCAGGGACAGTAATAACAACGGTATTGCCTTCAACTTTAATGTTGGTCGTGTCGGCCGCAACCATCGCCTCAAGCGCGGCTGATCGAGTTGTGATGTAGTAATTCAGGGCGAAGGAACAGGTCGTGGCCATCGAAAGGCAAATCGTCCAGACAAGCGCAGTCTGAACTCCGAACTGCCAGTGCTTTTTCAGAAACTTCCAGCCATTGCCCCAGACCACTCCATAGAATTCGGCCGGTGGCGGTCCTTTCCGAGCGATCTTCAGTCGTTGCCTTTCACTGAGTGCTCCGGTTGCGATCGTGACGCCACACTTCGGACAATCGATGTCTTCTTCTCGGACCGGACGAGCGCATCCAGGACAGATTCGGCGATTGGTATCTTCAGCTCTGTTCAGGTCGACGCCAAACAGAACATCGTCGGGATCTTCGGAAGCGGCTTTTGGTCTGCTTTTCGGGCGTGGTCGCGCTGGGGCAGCAGCCTCGGACTCACCTCCGGGGATAAGAACCCGGCCGCCACACTGCTTGCATTTCACTGCTTTACCGGCGGCTTGATCCGGCACATTCAGGACCGTTTGACAACCTTCACATCGTACCTTGATCGGCATATTCAATCTCGCCCGGCTCGTTTCGCCGTTTGGGGGCAATTGCTTCTACTATTTCGCTATTCTGGTGGTGCAAAGGCGGTCCTCGAGCAAAAGGATGACCTCAGCCCAAAGTTCGCCAGAAACCACCAGAGGACGCGGCCCTGAATCGTACAGGACATCTTGTACCGGATCGGCAAAAGTCTCGTTCGGAGCACTCTGCCCGGACGTGAAATCTACCAGACCCGCATTCCCGAACAACATACCGCCGAAAGAAACCTCAGGGGAGACTTTTTTTTCGGTCCGGTGCTCGTGAACAGCATTCTCTACTCTTAAGTAACGGTGAACCTGTCGCTGCAGCCCGCTCAATTGGCGATTATCGCGGCTATGATGCCTGAGACTGGCCAATGTTCTTGTCTCAGATTTTCAGAGCAACACGTATTCTGCCGGGAATTACTTGGTCCAGTTCAGGACTCTGTTAGAGTTCTGACGTGGTCGCAGGTTGGCCAGCAGAACGGTCGGACAGGGGAGTTTTTGTGGCAAATAATCCGTCTGATACGGAACTCATCAGTCGTGTTGCAAACGGCGACCAGAACGCGCTGGCCGAATTGTTTTCTCAACACCGCGACCGCCTCTGGCGTTTGGTGACGTTTCGCATGGATCCACGGCTGCATGGTCGAGTGGACGCGGACGACATTCTTCAGGAAGCCTGGTTGTCAGCGGTCCAGAGGATCGACCACTTTCTGATCGATGCGTCTCGCTCAATTTTCGTCTGGTTCCGCCTGATCACCTGTCAGACTCTCGTTGATATCCACAGGCGACATCTGGGAACTCAGAAGCGTAATGCGGGCAATGAGTTCTCCATTGATCGCGGCTGGTCCAGTTCGTCCACCTCTTCGTCACTGTCGTTTCATCTGATGGATCATCTGACGACTCCCAGCGAAGCCGCTGTGCGTGAGGAAATGTCGCAGCAGCTCAACCATGCTCTGGAAGAGATGAAAGAGATTGATCGCGAAGTA
>CANHVD010000807.1 GCA_947463775.1 Planctomycetaceae bacterium
CGTTCAGGCGTCACGTCGGAATGGTGATCATCATTGATCACAAACTGCCGATCATCTTCGAATACAGTCATTGAAAAGCGACATGAAGGAATTGATACATCGTCGCGCAAAGCTCGAACATAGAGCTCTATTCCCGTCTGCTCAGCCAACGAGGTGGCTCGTTCCTGAATCAACGGATCATCCGACCGCAGGAGCACTCGCAGCGAACTTTCCTGCGGGTACCACCGAGTCAGCCATTCGCGATACCTGGGTTCAAAATTTACGACTTCGTGCTGGCCTGAGTGACGTGATAATCGCCCCGACCACCGCACTCTGTCTTCAATCGACGGCAGCCATAATCGCAGGTGAGCCGTCGATGGCACTCGCGGCGTCGCCGCTTCAGTCTCTCCGCGAATGCGTCGCAACACTTCGGAGAGCCCGTCACTCTCGGCATCAGCACGGTTTGATTCCCCCGGAGCGGCGGTCGAAGGACTCGATGTCACGTGTTGCAGGCGAACTCCAAAGTCTTTCCAGACAACGGGCACCGATTCCCCGTGAGCATCCATTACATCAAGACCAGTCCAGGACGCTGGCTTTCCAGCTCCCGTCACGAACATTATTCCGGCACATCCTTGCAAACTACGGGCAGCCTCCTGAATCGACGCGGCTGTGCAACGACCGATGTCGATCACTGACAATCCCATCTCGCGAACCGCCGCTGTGACTCCGACAAAGATATCGGGCGATGAACTTCTGCCATCGTAGCCCACAACAACCGCATGAACGTCGATTAGTTTTGCCGGCACCGCAGACTCAGGGGTCGCGTTCGTCACGGGCCGATACTGCTGCGGAGCCCGAGCAGCCACTATCGGGGCGGGCTCCTGATCCCCAGCCATCGCCAACTCGTTCACACAACTCGCAAAGATCCGCGCAACATCTGCCGCCGTGCGTCGATCGAGCTCATTAATGTATGGCCCGCGAATCCCAAACTCTGTTCGACGCAGTCCTGCTCCGCGGTGATCTCGAATGCGTTCCGTCGCCTGCAGTGTTTTCTCCGCAAGTCCCTCGGAGTCTGTTCGCCACTCGCAATGATCACATTCCGGCCAAGCCGCATTGAGTCGCGCCAAATGCACCGCACGACTGACGGCCTGAGTACTTCCGGGGCAAACATAAGGCGACTCGTGGACGCGAGTCAGGCCCGACGTGGAGAACCCCGATGTGCGTGTTGAGTTCGCCGGCAGCGATTTGTCAGCCCGCTGATCCTTCGCGGTCATGTCGAACTCCATTCGAGCAACGTGTCACGCACCAGCATGCCAATGAGATCAGGCTCTCGTTTACTGCCGCCGCTATTCGTCAGCTTCTTCAGTGTTATACGCAATCAGACTGTTGACCTGCAGACCATTCAGCCTCTGCCGAGCCTTCAGGAAAGCCAGTTCAATTACGAAAGCTGCCCCGACAATATGAGCGTTCTGCGCCTGTGCCAGCTTCCAGCAAGCTTCGACCGTACCGCCTGTTGCCAGAAGATCGTCAACCAGCAAAACTCGATCATCCGGACTCACGGCATCGCGATGAATCTCCAGCGAGTCAGAACCGTACTCGAGATCGTAACTGAACTTATGAGTCTCGAAAGGTAGCTTGCCCGGCTTTCGAACCGGGACAAATCCTGCCCCAAGTTCCATCGCCAATGGAACTCCAAACACGAATCCGCGTGCTTCCGCAGCCAGCACGGTTGTGATTCCGGCATCGCGAAATGGCTCAGCCAAACGGCGAGTAACTTCCTTCATTGCCGCTGCGGACTTCAGCATCGGCGTAATATCACGAAACATAATGCCGGGCTTTGGGAAATCCGGAATGGATCGCACATAGTCTTTCAGATTCATCTCAACCCTGACTCATCAAGGAATTACTGGAAAACATCTCTTCAAAAATCACGCCGCGTCTGTATCACTGCTGACCGCAACAACCGGTGCCGGCGGCCGAACATATCGCTGCCACAGTGCTCGCACCGGAGATGAAAAGGCAAATGCACAGAACAAGACCGGCAAAGCCATTTCTCGCACCACAAACACCAGAACCATCGCAAACACGATCTGCAGAATCTGGTTTCGACTGCGACGTCCGCGAATCATCTGATTGAAGACGTGTGCATATCGGATGCGAGAAACCATCAGCACGGCGGCCGCGAGCGTAATCAACGGCAACAGAATCGCCAGCGTTGGCTGAAGATATTTTGAAATCAAACTGGCGGAAGTGAACTGTTCGTTTAGTTCACGAATGCCAATCGGAAAAGAAGCCACAACTCCAGCTGCCGCCGGAGAAGGCAACCCACTGAAATACTCATGCGAATCTTCCTCATCGGATTCGACATTAAACCGCGCCAGGCGCAAAATAGCACACGCCATAAACAGAACGGCGATGGCCCACAGTAGTCGTGGGGGAAATGGAATCGCAGTCGCCATCAGCAGTTTGTGATCAGGATTTGCCAACTGCAATAAGATGAATCCCGGAGCGACCCCAAAGCTGATCGCATCGCAGAGACTATCGAGCTGAGCCCCAAAGTCGGAGGTCTGATTGGTGAGCCTCGCCGCGCTTCCATCGAGCATATCGAAGAGCATCGCGAGGAAGATCAACTGAGCGGCCGTCACCAGCAGTTCTGTCCCGCTGATCTGTTCAGGACCAATTTTGGCTGCAATCGTGATCGCCCCAAACCCACACGCCGCATTGCATAGCGTCAGCAATGTCGGCAGCACCGCAAAGACCTTCTGCCGGCGCGTCTTTCGCGGAGCGGTTGTCGGACTGATTCCAGTCATGAACGTTTGTTTCTCGAAAAGTAAGCTACCGAATTTGAATCAACGAATTGGCCTCAGACCATCTATCACCGGCCAGCAGATCCAAATCGTGCATGGCGGGATTTCACGCATCTCCCCACGAGCGAGATTGCACTTTTGCTCGCAAAGTCACCGCATTATCCAGCCAATCGACCGATTTGCAATTCGCATCCGCTCCAAAACAGCCCGGCAATCGGTTCGCTGTGAGAAATTGGGTTTAAAAAGCGGTATCGCTCATACATTCAAAGTCTGCGACTTTTCCAGACCAGAAGTCGACACTCGCCGGGTTCGGAGACTAAAGTAGGCCGACCTCGCCAGCCAATTGTCTGGCTGAGA
>CANHVD010000808.1 GCA_947463775.1 Planctomycetaceae bacterium
TAAGCAAATGTGTCTGAGTAAATTTCCGTGGACTACTCCGATGGGAATAGGGTTCGACGTATTTCTTGGAATACGGTCATGCAAAGTGACGCACTTCCAACAGCAGATTGCTCGACTTTGATTTACTAATCTACGACTTTTAACGCGTTATCGATAAAACCACCAGAGAACGCTTCAGCAAAGCAACCCGCCATCAAATTCATTTTCGAACCCGATAGCCAAGTAATCGCTGCAGCCCGAGCAGGAAGATGACCCAAACGGCGACCACGCATTCCTTTAGGTTAATCTTGGTCACGCCGTAACGTCGGTCTTCAAAGATGAATGGAACCTCTGTCATTCGGCAGCCGACCTGACGGCAGCGGTACAGAATCTCTTCCTGAAACGCATAGCCGCGAGCCACGGTCAGATCCCAGTCAACCTCGGCTAACCGGGCTACGCGGAAGCAACGAAAGCTGCCGCTGTTGTCCGCTGTCCTGAGCCCCAGCCAGAATCGCGCCCAGAAGTTGATCGTCTGGCTCATCAGTTTGCGTCGAAAGGTCCAACCCGCAACCCCACCCCCTGGCATGTAACGCGATGCGATAACGACATCGTAATTTGCAGCTTCGGCGATGAGCAAAGGGACATACTTCGGGCCGTGGCTAAAGTCTGCGTCCATATTGACCAGCAACTCATAGTTGTGGTCAATCGCATCACGGAAGCCAGCCAGGGTTGCCGTTCCCAGTCCCTGTTTTCCGGGCCGACTCAATAATCGAACGCGATCATCGCGTTTTGCGATTTCAGCGACTAAAGCACCAGTCCCATCGGGGGAGTTATCATCAATGACGAGGATGTGTGCCGTGGGAACCAGCGACAGCAGCTCCGGAATCAGTCCGCGGAGATTATCGACTTCATTATAGGTGCAGAGCGTGATTAGAGTTTTCATGAGGGCGAAGAACTCCGATCTGCTGGTCCTCCTGATGCCAATTCACCACCCACAGGCTCGTGCGTATCGTTTGACGACTTTGCGTTCTCTGTTTGCGGGGCCTCTGAATCGCATGGTAGCCGGTTTTCTGTGCGAAGAGTCTTCTCCAGCGTCAGCGGGGGAACATTCAGAAGGCTTCTCATCCGCACCACTTCATCCATCGCTTTTCTGGCAACGTTGTCCGAAGTTCGGCCGGTTCTCAGCACGCTGCGAAGCAAAATGTTCTTCGGAGTATGCTCCATATCGATAAACTCAAGCACCTGTGTCTGATAGCCAGCAGCAGTTAACAGTGCGGCTCTCATCGTATCAGTCGCCAGCGAAGCAAATCGCTCTTTCGTCAATCCAAACGATGTCAGCGGAGCAAATGATCCGGACTGCAAATGCTCGTTCAATTCATGCTGACAACAAGGCACCGCCAGGATGACTCGACTTTGCCAGCGGATCGCCTGAGCCAGCGCATCATCTGTCGCGGTGTCGCAGGCATGCAGCGAAATTACCAGATCGACGGGTCCGGAGGATTCGAATCCCGCAATATCTCCGACGGAAAATTCCAGGTGCTGCAACTGCAATTCACGCACGATGTTGGTGCAGGTTGCGACAACATCCTTGCGGCGATCGAGGCCGATGATGCGACTTTCACGCTGCAGGATATTGGTCAGCAAATAATGAGTCGCAAAGGTCAGGTAACTTTTGCCGCAGCCAAAATCCACAATCTGAACCGGGCGGTCTGAAGGTAACTGTTCAACGATGTCGTTAATAAATTCCAGAAACCGATTAATCTGGCCAAACTTGCGAGCATGGCTGGCTCGCACCGTCCCGTCCTTTGTCATGACGCCGGTGTGAATCAGAAACGGGCAAGGAACACCTTCCGGGATCAGATAATTGCGTTTGCGATTGTGGCTGACGACTTCCGCCACTGGCTTGCCCGTGACCCCTGTCCGACGCAGAGAACACTTTTCTTTGCGAGACGTGCGAGCTTCCCACAGAGCGTCCGCTGTGGTCACGTTGACATTGCGATAATCTTCTGTGGCCAATCGAGCCAGCTCGGAAGACGCTTCGGCACTGTTCAAATTGCGATGAAACTGCTGAGTTGCCGTCGAAGTTGTGAACTGCAGCATCCATTCGCCTCGGATTTCCGCAGGCCGAACGTCAACTCGTAAATTCTCCGCCCCCGCCGCTCGTGGCGCGCTGAAGGTGGCTTTTTGCAGAGTTCGCTGGGTCGCCGATTCCCGCAGGAGGCGAATAAGTTCTTCGGCGTGGTCAGACATGATACTCGGGATGGCTCAATATTCTCAGCATGGCAAATGCCTGTTATGCTGCTCAGGCAGGAGTTGAATTCGTTCGAAGAAATCGGGCATCTTCGTGATGCGGGGATTAGAACCAAATGGCGTTGAACAAGAAACAGCAGAAGCAGATTGAAGCCGCAAAGAACAAGATTACTCGTTTGCGAGGCCTCCTGACCGCTGCAAAAAATCAGCCGGATGATCCTAAGGAGATCCCGAAGCTGGAAAAGGAAATCGCCGACCTGAACGCGGAAATTGAACGAATCCGCAACGAGTAGAAACCGCTTTCTGACATCAGCACTTCGCACGGGGCGCAGCGGGAAGTTTCTTTGTAGCCGAATTCGTGAGAATTCGGAGCGACTCCCCGGAAGGCATCCGAATTCTCACGAATCCGGCTACTCTCAACAAACACCACTCAAAGCATTAATTGGACCGACGGTCATGTCACCGCCAACTGTGATCGTGGTTCATCCGCGAGAACGACGCAGCAAGTGTTCGGTTGAACCGCTGCGAAATAATCCGGATTTTGTCTTCACGACGTTTCCTCATCCCGTCCCCCTCGACGTGACAAACTACGTACGTCTGGGGATCGGCGGGCGTTTGCTGTCTTCTGAAGATGCTGACCGAGGTCTTCTGTTGCTCGACGGGACCTGGCGATTAGCGGCGCGCATGGATCCTTTTTATTCCCACGTTGAAGTTCGCTCGCTGCCACTGATTCATACCGCTTATCCTCGCAAGTCGGAAGTCTTTGCTGACCCCACCGAGGGCCTCGCCACGATTGAAGCTCTTTACGCCGCCCTCAGAATTCTGGGCCGTAAAACTCGTGGCCTGCTGGACCAGTACCATTGGAAGCAGCAGTTTCTGGAACTCAACGGCTGGTCCGAAGATGA
>CANHVD010000809.1 GCA_947463775.1 Planctomycetaceae bacterium
ATGCGGCGTCACGCCCGTGCGTTCACAAAAAGCCTGCACCGCCTGAGCGACTTCGTTGCGGGTTTGTTCGGCAATCAGTTTGCCATCAATAATCCGAGCACTCATGAGAACATCAACCCTTGCATCAAACAACAAACATCACAGACTTCTGAAGAATTGTTTCCGCCACCGGGCCTGCCCCGGTGGTTCATCGGCCTGTGCACCAGTCCGACATGTACTTGCGCAACACGCGCGTCATATGAAACCTCCGGAACGTCCTCTTACATCCTGTCCACATTGTGGCCAGACGGCAAGTAGCAGTGGTTGGTTTCTTATTAATCCTGAGGGTTTACGACAGCGAGGTCAAACTCAATCGTTCCTCCGCCGGGTTCATCCCTTGAAGTTACCCGCAGCTCCGAGATCCGAACCGGAGCATTTTGTTCCGATCCAACGAAGCCATTTGAGTTTCGTCGGTGCTGAAATGCTGCCGGACAGCCTGCGATTTGGCCCCTTCCGGCTTCATGCCGGGAGTGCCAGGGTTTGGAAACTACACACTAAACGCCACTTGTTCGGGTACTAATCCAGTTTCGGTCGTGTTCGTAATTTATTCCCGATCGCACGAAAGAATCCCGAGAACGAACTGCGACTGGTTGAGCTGACGCTTTGCCCCTTCGCATGCTTCAATAGATCAGCCAGTAATGCATCGGCTGAGGCGTAACGGTCCGTGGGATGACGAGCAATACAATTCAGAATAATCGTCTCCAGACCTTTCGGGATTTCACGGCAGACGTCTCGCGGTCGAACCGGCTCCGCTTCCAGAATCAGGCGGATCAATTCATCACGGTCGGAATGGTCGAAGACAGAACGCTGCAGGCAGAGTTCGTAAAGTGTCGCTCCCAGCGAGTAAATATCACATGCGGTACTCTGCTGCCCCATCAGACGTTCCGGAGCCATATACTTCAGCGTGCCCGCCACAGATCGATCTCGACCTGAAGACCCTGCAATCTTTGTTACCGGTCTGTCGGGATCAACAGCGGCCAGCGGCTGCGACAATCCGAAATCCGACACCCAAACTCGGCCTTCTGCATCCAGCAGAATATTCCCTGGCTTGATGTCGTTATGCATAATCTCGGCCGCGTGGGCAGCTCGCAAAGCCTGCGTCGCCTGAATGCCGACCTTGACGAAACTGGCCCATGATTTTCGAGTCAATCGGCGATCGGTGTCCGAAGTTGAATCCTGAATATCGGTTGGTGAGACAACTTCGGCATCCACGATCAGTCGCGGCTGGCGATCAACCTGCTGCCGTCGAATTTCACTGAGCGGAACGATCCCATCCGTTTCCTGCAGTCGCGAGATAATTCGATCGATTCCAATGCCATTGACGAACTGCATGACAAAGTAACAGTACCCGTTCTCCTGGCCATAGCGAAACACGGGGACGATATTGCGATGTCTCAGTTTGGCCGCGATGCGAGCTTCTCGTTCGAATCGCTCAACCCACTCTGGCACCACGGAAACTCGCCAGGGCAGAATCTTGACCGCCACAAGATGACCGGAATGCAGATCTCGCCCCTGATAAACGACGCCCATGCCCCCGCGGCCAACTTCCATCAACAGTTCGCAGTTCCCCAGCCGCGTAAACGGAAACCGCTCAGGCATATTGCGACGGATCGACTGAGCTTCCTTCTGGATGCGAGCATTCTCCAGCATCGCAAGGACCGGAAACACTTCACGGATCTTTTCGGCGTGTGGAGGAAATCGACGAGCATACAAGTCGACTGAGGGACTCTTTCCAGCTCTCAACTCTTCGACAAACTGAGATGCCAGCAATTCGAAAGGGACTCGCGACCGCAGTTCATGGCTCTCGTCTCCCGACGGAATCCCCAGTAAATGAAAGCTTGTGTCTTCCGCGCTGTCAGAGTCCTTTTCGTTCATGGAGAGCTTTTCCACAGGGATATTCCGGAGAACATCCTATCTGGGTTTCTCCTGCTTCCTTCTGCCGCTTGCTGAATTTGCAGGAACCCACGTATTAGCACTGGTGACTTTGATCTCGTGAACTTCGGCCGCCGAGATTGGTTGGTTTGTTCCCGACACGATGGGTCGAGCATCTCCGGCTTTGCGAGGTTCATAGTCCGAGAGCCCATCGTCTCGCTTGTTGCGTCTGGAGGAAAGGATAAATCCCATATCTGCGTTGGGAACTTTCCCGAATCGCTGCAGGATCACAAAAACCATAAAGGCGCCGACAATTCCTCCGACCGTCCACATGGCTGTCGGCAGAGAAGACGGGGACATAGCGGCAACTGTAAACAGGCTGCATCCCGCACCAAGTGCCAGAATGAAAACCGATGCCAGAAGGCTGCCTGCATCGTTTCGATTTCCGTGACCACGCCGTCCCATCGTGATTCTCGTCGTTCAGTTCTCTGCTTGCTGGCCGCACTTGATCGACCGGAAATCCCGGCCCCGCGCTCCCTCGGGAGCATCACATGTCTCTATTTTGTCTCACAAAACTCGGTCAGAGCCCGCAGTTTGATCATTTTGTGCCAGCCGACTCGTAGTGGACCGAGTCTACATCGAAATCCCCCGGAAGTCGACTGGCCTTTGGAGGGTCAAAAGTGGAAGTACAGTTGGTGATTTTGTCCGGTTCTCTGCAGCATGCCTCAATTCAATCCCATTTCCGTGTAACAAATCGAGTTGTATTTCGCTCAGACAGAAAACACGTCTGTCCTTCGAAGAGAAAGCTCGCCCCATGTTCAAAAACAAACTCAAAAAAATTACGGAACTGGTGACTGGCCTTGTTGCAGCAGCCGTTGGCCTCGCAGGCGTTGCAGGAGAAAAGGACCTGTACTCCGATGTTCAGGCTGGCAGTGTCTTTGCTGCAGGCGACTCGTCGAAGGCTGCGGACTCGGTCGAGACTCCTCGGATCGCTCGCCGAATCACCAGCCTTGAACAACTTGCTCAATTGGTTCGGAGCGCGAATTTCGAATCGAAAACTGCCGAAGCCCGAACCGTAACAACGATAAAATCGCTTGAGCCGTGGCGGTTTCCAGTTTCTGTCACGCTCTCTGATGACGAGCAAACTTTGCAAATCGACGTGGCTTTGGGAGCGGTCTCAGACAAACAGAAGGTCGATGCCACGAAACTGCTGTCC
>CANHVD010000810.1 GCA_947463775.1 Planctomycetaceae bacterium
GCTGATATGTGCATTGGCGGAAAAAGTGGCTGGTGGTGCAAATGTTCGAGTTTCTTTCAGAACGCTTTGAATGCTCTGACTTCCCGGTTGAGACATCTGTCAATTTGCTCCTGGGCAATAATGGGCGTGGCTGGAAGAGGAAGGAGTGGTCCACAGACCGAAATCGAAGTTCGATTCGAAGCTCCCAACTGCCAGCGTCGGAAGTTATTCTGTGGGGTTCGCATTTTGTGGACGTTTCGTGCGATTGTCCACCAGACTGCCCTGGTTTGCCGGGATGACTCGAAAATGTTGCTTGGCGCAGGGCGCAATTGTCGGTGAATTCTGGTTTTCTTCAGCCTCAGGCTCATGTTTCTGTTTGTGGCATGATGGGGAACGCGCAGGGCCCGGCGGACTGCCTGAGACGGAGGAGATCTTGATGGCAACTCTTGAGGCCTCAACTTGGCAGGATTCCACAACTACCGGCACGCACACATCGATTTGGAGGAAGAATCGGCTCCGCTTCATGAATCAGGTTGCCGGTTACTCGATGCTCATGGGATCACTGGTTCAGTGAATTGCTTGAGTTGAGTGCCGACCGAAGCTGGGATGCCCAAGGCCGGCCGGTGTTTTCCGGGGGCTACAGCTATCAATTTTGGAATGATTATTCTTAACTCGGAAGTCGTACCGATTGCGAAATCATCACCTTGACTCGTTTTTCATTCAGCACACTTTACAGACTTGGCTTCGCATGCGACTCCTCACAACCCCCTCGTCATTTTTAGCGAGAAGACACATCTAAGGCACGAATCCGTTTCGGCGTCTCTGGATCAGAGACGTTGGCTGGGCTTGATCCGCCTTGTGTTAATTCTTCAGAAGCAGTTCCGAGACTTCTGGCAAATCGAGTTCCTGAAGGCATGCTTCCATGCATCGCGGCTTTGCATCCAATTATGCGATTTATGATGAAACTGACGGTCAGGAAAGAACCCCGATCGAAAGTCGGCAGGATCTGCCGTCTCAACGCGTAATGTGTCTTTAGTGATCTTCATATTGTTAACGCTGCATGAATGAGACATTAACGGATTCTTCGTAGTTCCGATATCGATTGCACAGCATGAGTGCCATGACAGAGTCGATCGGCAGCAGGACTTTTCCAAGTCCTTCGAATGTCGCATCTTATTGGCGCTGAAGCGTCGGAAGCAACGGTTGCGGCCGGATGAAATGAACTGGATGAATTGTCAGAGAACCACCGACGCAGAATACGTCGAGGATTCGGGTAGACGAGTTCTCGTCTCGCGCGTGGCGGAGAGTGCAGCATGAATGGCAGAATTAAGCTGGGCTGGACCTCCGTTCTTGGGGCATTCGTCTTGTCATTTGGTCCGGGGGGTTACGCTCAGGAGACCGTTGTTTCAGAAGATCGTTTTGCGGATACGTTGAGGGCCATGGAGTCGAGAATGGCCGAGCTGGAGGAAAGCAACGCCAGACTGGAAGCGGAATTGTCCGTGTATGGAAGAGCGGGCACTTCATACCTGACCGGGATGTCTCAGGAAACGCCGGGGACGGCAGATTCCTTCGAAGAGTTGCTGCAGCGAACTCAGCAGGCTGATGAGAGGCTGGCCAAGATTGAAGAGAGCATTCAGAAGGATGCTGAAGCCGCGAAGAAGAAGAAGGAAGAGGACGCGAAGAAAGATAAGAAGTGGTTCGAGAAATACACCATTCGAGGGTACGCTCAATTCCGTGTTAACGACGTGATGGACAATGATGGTCCTGCGCCAGCTCAGGCTGTGGGGGACAGCTCAATTGGAAATAACCAAAGTTTTCTGATTCGTCGGGCGCGGCTGATCTTCTCGGGGGACGTATCAGATCATTTGTCTCTTTACTTTCAGCCGGACTTTGCATCAGCTGTCCCTGGCAGCCCCGATGCCAATCAGTTCGCACAAATTCGGGACCTGTATGCCGACGTGTCTCTGGATGATCAGAAGGAACTCCGGTTTCGAATTGGCCAATCAAAGGTCCCGTATGGCTGGGAGAATCTTCAGTCCAGTTCCAACCGATTGCCGCTTGATCGTAACGACGCATTGAACAGTGCCGTCCGCAATGAACGCGATCTGGGTATCTTTTGTTATTGGACGCCTGTGGAAGTGCAGGAAACCTTCAAGTACATCATGGACGAGGGTTTGAAGGGGTCCGGGAACTACGGGATGGTGGGTTTCGGAGTTTGCAACGGGCAGGGCGGTTCTCTTCGTGAACAAAACGACGATCTCCATACTTATGCACGAGTCGCTTATCCGTTCTGGTTGAATGATTGCCAGCTTGTTGAAGTTGGTATGATGGGTTACACGGGGCAGTACACGGTCCTTTCAAGCGCCATCAGCCCGATGGGTGTCGGTCCGGCGGTTCGTCCGGCCGGCACACTGGAGAATGGCGCACCGAATGGCATCAACGACGAGCGGCTGGCATGGACCTTCGTCTATTATCCCCAGCCCATCGGTTTTCAGTCTGAGTGGACCGTTGGACGCGGACCAGCACTGAACGGAGCGCAGACGGAAGTGACGGAGTCTGCACTCTATGGCGGCTATGCGATGGCAATGTATCGACAGAAACTGGACAAAGGAGAACTTATTCCGTTCGCTCGCTGGAACTACTATCAGGGTGGATACAAGACCGAAAGAAATGCGCCATACTCTCAGATTGACGAGTGGGAACTGGGGACTGAGTGGCAGTTCTCAAAATCACTGGAACTGGTGGCGATGTACACGATGACGGATCGAACGAACACTCAGGCCAATGGTACCGCAGGCACACGTTCTTACGAGCAATTTGAAGGACAGCTGCTGCGGTTCCAGGCGCAGGTCAATTATTGACGAAGGTCTGTCTCGATCGAGCTGCCAAACGGTGAAGAGTCGGCTTCCGAAATCAACTTCAGCTCTTCGAATGCTTATGCCTGAAAATATGGGAACGGAATATTCCCATGCGATTGCACCAGAACTGGAACATAACCCAGAGTGTCAGCAATCCGTAACGAGTACTGCGGCGAAAATTGATGCTGGAGGCTTCCGCAAAATAGCGGACTGGAACGGGGATATCGCCGAGACGGAAGTTGAAGAAGACGGCTTGAGCAAGAAACTGCGTATCGAAGACAAA
>CANHVD010000811.1 GCA_947463775.1 Planctomycetaceae bacterium
CTCCGTTCCTCAACAGGCGGCCCTGATCCAGCATCTGGCACGTCTCGATCATCCTCGTTGGAGATCTTTGGCGACGGAACTGCTGGCAAAGAAAGAGCGAAATTGGCAACATGTCATTCCGCTGCTATCGCAGGATGGGTCGGAGGAGTCACTCAGGATCCTGCGTGATCATGTTCAGGCCTATGCCGCGGGCCTCGAGGGAACTCGAGATGCATCTGTCGATAGCATGCAGATGTATCAAACGCTGCTGATTCATCTTTCAGCTTTTGTTCATCCGGAATGTCGACGAGTCATGAATCGCCTCGCTCGTGATCCCAATAAGTACATCAGCGACATTGCAACCAGCCAGCGTGTCATCGCCTTTCGCTCCGCGCCGGGATTTCAGTATCTGTTGCAGGAATCTCAACTACGGCGTGAAGGAAAGCTGAAGGAAGCCCAGGAAAGCCTGAAGCTGTGTCTGGAAGTTGATCCATTGCTGCCCGAAGCTTATGTGAGACTGGCATCGGAAGAGATGCATGCGGAGCGTTTTACGGAAGCGATGGAAGCACTGAAGACTGCGGATCAACTGTCGCCGGAAGACGTGGAGACACAAAGCATGATCGCCCTGGTCATGGTTCGACTCGACGATATTCCTGGAGGACTGGCTTACGCTGATCAAGTGATTGCGATGGCTCCCAAAGACTGGACCAGTCTGTATAACGGAGCGTGCACTTATGCTCGAGCCACGGAGAGCAAGCTGCCATCGGAAGACGACAAGAAAAACTTCGCCAACAAGGCGCTCGAATTCTTAAGACAAACAGCCGAGCTGAAGTTCAGTGATTCCGAGCACATGCAGAAAGATGTGGATCTGCTGAGTCTTCATGGTCATCCGGAATGGCAGAAAATGGTCGACCTGGTCAACGCCAACAAAGCCCCGGCACCGATCGCTCCTTAAACGTCAGCGGCTCACGACGGAAATCGTTTCACGTTACGCCGTCGTGCAATTCTGTAGTGCTGGCTTCAGCCTGTATTTCATTGCAGAATCTGCACTCGGGCCAACTGAAGTCGACTTTACGAATACAGCAAAGACGCCAGAAAAAGTCCGGATTACGGCCCGGCAATCTTTCTCAGCAGCTCATCCGCCTGAATGCGAACCTGCGGTGCGAAGAAATCTGCTGAGATCTTTTCGACAACGGTCTTAAGTTCGGCCTTCTCGGGTTCAGACAATCGTGGCCAGAGATCACTGACAGCACGCAGGCAGGTTCGTACAAGCGAAGGTTGTTCCACCAGAAAATTGTTCTCGGCCAACTGAATCTCATTGGCCGTCTTGCCTTTCATCGCCGACGCGTCAAACGGCAGCAGCGATTCATTCAGCAGTTCGAAAAGCACCGGGACGCCGTCTGTCGAGCCATTTCTGGCCAGCCCTACTGCCGCGTTTGCTCGAGCAAAACGATCACCATCAAGAAGCATCACCTTCAGCAGATCTGCAGAATCCGGCCCACCGACATTACCAATGGCGAATGCCGCTAGGTGTCGCACGACAGGTTCTTTGTCCTGCGCACACAGTTTCAATTGTTGCTGAACAGCGGCATCTGAAATTGTCGGCTTCTCCAGCGGGACAGATTTCGTCTCTCCTCCGGCCGCAACCTTGTCATCTTTCGCCGAGTAGCCCGTGATGGCATCGAAACGCCGGCCAGCGATGACTGCAATGGACATCAGAGCACTTTTGCGAACTTCGATGTTGTGCATTTCCTGAGCGGCTTCAGCCAGAACTGGCATCGTCTTTTCGTCTGCGTTTAAGGCCCCCAGTGTTCTCGCAAGATACTCCTGATGGCTCAGGTCCTCCTCCGATGGCGTCTGAGTCTTCAGCGACTGGCTCAGCAGCTCTGTCAGTGAGTCGATAACCAGCGGATGCTTGGCCAAAGGCTCTCGATCTTCCGGCGGTGTGATTTCTTCGTTACGCAATAACTGAGCCAGCCCGAGTGCTGCGCGCCAGCGGCGATGTTCGTTGCTGCTGCCCAGCTCTGCGACCAGTTGCTGCCAATCGCTTTCAGAATCGGCCAGCTTGCCGAACAAGGCCCAGACGGCCACGACCGCCATCACGATCAAAGCGGGAATCAGAAAGAGTTGCACGATGTAACCGGCCGACGGTGGTGTCACCGGTGGCAATTCCTCAGGACGACTTCCTGCCGCCGCATAATTCTCGCGCTGTGATGAATCAGATCCGGACGACATAGGGAATTCCAGTATCGCAAATGAATCAAAGTCAGATGATTTCACCACGACTTTTTCAGGGTGGTTGCAGCCTGGTTCGGGACCGAATCTCGTGCCGAGCCTTCATGAGACTCTGACGCGGCACGATTCATCCCCGTTCAGGAACACCTGATCATATGCAGGAACCCCTCGAATTTCCCTTCCATCGGAGACGTAACAGGTTTCGGGAATCCGGGATATGAACGTTCCTTGTTCCTGAGAGTGTATTCCCCGGAAAAGATTCGATTTGCGGCGTTCTACGGTCTCTGACTTTGGTCTCTGAAATTGAAACGTCAGATTTCAATTGTTCCGTCGAGCGGACGAAAGTAGCCGTCGAGAAAAATCGGGAGATTGCTGAGGTCTGAAGCGGTATTCAATCACGTCGATTTTCAGGCTCCAGATGGCCGTGTGTCATCGGCTGCGTTCGCTGATGGTGCGGGCTGTCAATGGGCTCACCGAAGGATGCCTGTTGAATGTGTGGCTGCGGCTGAATTTGCTCTGCCGTCATCATCGCATCGTGTGCTGGCATATTGTTTCCAGCAATGATCGCTTCGCCCTGACCTCGGTCTGCAACCACAAGATGAGCGGGTACGCTTCCGTGAACTTCAGAGTCAAATTGCCACATGGCTCCGGTGCCAGCGTCGACGAGCAACCCCGGGATGCCACCGATCACGATGTTTCCGGCAGTCCACCAGTTGATGTCACGTGGGACTTCCTGGCGATAGACGCCTTCCTGACCGGCGTAGACCACATCATACTTAGCAGGACGAAATGCCTTGACGCTGGTCTTCAATGTGACCTGAGCCGGGGTGACCCCGGAGTGGACGACATTACCGTTTTGATCAACGACATTGAAGTATGTCGGACCAGCATGATTCTTGAC
>CANHVD010000812.1 GCA_947463775.1 Planctomycetaceae bacterium
AGGATCAAAGAACATGGCTTCCACTTCTGATCCGGACATGACTGTTCCCACAAGCACTAGTGGCGAAGGGGCAATAGGCGGTCGCGGCGGAGCAACTGGAGCAGCAGGCGGCGGTGTTGTCGCCTGAACCACCACAGGTGCCGGGGGAGCGGGTGGGGCCGGAAGGACATTTGGGAAAAGAGGCTGCAGGAAATTCCTTGACAGCTCCTCGGGAAGTCTATTCAGCGTTGCCGCCACTGACGGCAGGGCCGCACCGGATCCTTTCAGTGTCGTCAAAGCTTCGACTCGATATTCAAACTTCGCCAAGCCGCTGCCATCTTCCAGCGGAATGATCTCCAGATCCCGGACTCGCTGATTGACGGAGTCTTCTGCGATCGTATGCAGCAGCACTGACATCTCAGAAAGTGTTCCGGTGCTCACAATATCCGCGGCAATTGTTCCGCAGAGTGCCTCGTCACTTTCCCGTTCCAGTTCGCCCACCGTGGCCACGGTGTCTCGAAGACCCGCCTCTGTCGCGCTTTCGTAGATCCACTTCTGAAACAACGCTGCCGCTGTTGACTCCGGCTCGGGCAGGCATCGTTCCAGCACCGGCTTCAGGTCATTCCGTGCCATCCTGGCTTCGTCCAGTGTGTTTGATGCGTCTTCTATCTCTGCCAGTGTCTCCTCGATTTCAGCCTGCAGTTCCTCAGTCGACTTCCAGAAAATTCCCGACGTAATCGACCAGATTGGTCGAGCCAACACGACGGCCAAAAGAATGATCGTTAGTAGTTTTTTTGATGACATGATTACACCCCGCCCGGATCTTGCGGATCGCCAACGGACTTCTCGTCAGTAGCTTTGTCAGCAGTTTCGCCAGCAACTTCGCCAGCAACTTCGCCAGCAACTTCGCCAGCAACTTCGCCAGCAGCTTTGTCAGTGACTTCGTCAACAGCCTCTTCTGTAGCTTTGTCGGTAGCTGTGTCTGCAGCTTCGCCAGTGACTTCGTCAGTGATTTCCTCAGCCATTTCGTCAGCCATTTCGTCAGTGATTTCGTCAGTCTCTTCAGCAGTTTCCGGGGTCAGAGGTTCCAGCTCGATCCGAAAATTCACCTTCAGGTTCCCCGATCCATTTGTGCGTTCGATTTGATAGGGTCTCTGGCGGAAGTGACCATTCCGAAGAATGTTCTGACTGAGTTCGACGACCGTTTCCGTACGATCTGCCAGTCCGCTGATTTCAATAATGAGTATCCCCGGATCATCTGGCTGCTGATGAAACTGCAGATCACTCAGCTGGCAGCGAGACGTTTCCGGAATGCATTTCTGGAGAATAGAGAAATGCAGTTGCAGATCCGCACGATCGTTTTTCCAGAGCTTAACGAAGTCAAGAATTTCAAACACATCCGCATCAGCATCCACCTGCTCCTGAAGCTGTTCCAGTTCAGCCTTGAGAACAGACAGTTCATCTTCCATCGCGCCCACGGAACGTCGGGACCAGACATTGAGGCAAATGCAGAGCAGCGAAGCGACCAGGCCGCCACGGATCAGATTGCGTCGGCGACGCTCCTTTTTTGACAGGCACGTACGAGGTGAAAGAAAATTGAGCGGCGATTTTAGAACACCCGACGATTCAAACTGAACTCCGTTCGCGATGACATGAAGATAAGCTTCTAACTCTGGATGTTCTGTTCCGGAATTCTGAGACGGCAGAACAGAGGTGTCTTCAGCCGGCAAGCCCAGTTCAAACTGCAGAGACTTCGCGACGGCCGTCCAATCTCGACCATTGGCGGCAAATCTGATCACAGGACCGGTCTGAGGAACTCCCGGAACGCTGAGACAGGAAATGGTTCGCATCACTTCTCCGGAAATCACTGAATTCCGGACGTCCTCTGTCGATTCTGCAGGGACGCGACGCCGCTGGTGCGACAGAAGGCAGCCATGGCTCTGAGCAAAGATGTCGATTTTCTCTTTGTCAGGCATCACGACAAGGATGGAGAGTCGATCGTCTCCATGGATTCCTGTGCAGCACCCTATCGCTGCAGCCGGGGCCACCAGGCTGCACTGCAATTGGGAAACCTGGAGGTGTGTTTTGATCCGCTCCAGGTAAATGCGATCAACACCATGAATCAGCAACAGTGACTGTTCCCGATCTTCCTGCGGCAGCAGCACGTAATCAATACTTTGCTCACCGGTCGATTCTGCAAACAAGGCTTCGGATTGAATCATCGCCGTTTCGTGGACCTCGCTGGCTGCCATTCGTGGCAGTGGGACGCGAGCAAACGACAGACAATTTCGCGGAAGCAGAACGGCTACTTTGGGATTTGATATCTGAAATCGCTGTAAGTGAGTTTCAAGGATGGCGGCTGCTGGCAAACGCGTGGCTTCGTCCAGCTCCTCTGCAGTAACGGTTACAAATTGCCGGATGCAGAGCTGTCCGCCACGTTGCTCTGCATGAACCAGATGGCAATCTGCTCGACCCGGCAGAAACAGCAACCACGTTCTCGAAGAACCAGACTTCCGTAGTCTGGACCAGAGCCGTCGAAGATGATTGAAAGACTTATTCATAACTGCTGCTTAGGTGACAGGAACTCGACGGCAAGTTGCAAGGGTCGTTGATATGAAAATGATTCCGGTGTGATGGGTGACGCACAGAACTGCTCATCGAGAGCTTCAAACGGCACGGAGAGTTTGCAGCGTGATTTCATCCTCCACCAACGGACTTCTGCAATTCTGCGCGGAATGATGCGTCACCGGGCGGAAGATTCAGTTGCCTGCTGACCACGGGTGGCGAAGCTGTTCCGTCGATCGTGACTTTCCTGCGATAAACGGCGCCCTGTTGAGGTGAATACGCGCATATGGTTCCGGTGAAAACACTCCCTCGGTCTGTCAAAAACGGGGCCAAACGACGGATTTCTTCGATGGTGAGAACACCTTCGGAGATCAGCCACAGACTGGCAGGGCCATTGCCGGATTGTTTACTGAGTTGGCGGTCACGAGTTTCCAGAATTTTATTCAGCTTGGCTTCCGAAAGGTCCGGCAGCCCTTTCAAAAGTTCTCGCGGAGCCGTGTTGACGTTCAGCCGTCCTCGCAATACTTTTGCAGGACGCGTGTCGAGTGCTTTATCCAGCAGCGTGAGGGC
>CANHVD010000813.1 GCA_947463775.1 Planctomycetaceae bacterium
CGATCGGACCGAACGACTTAATGTTGTCGGAGCCTGCCACAAGATTCTCGCCATCATTCGCTCCGCTGCGAGCATACGGATCTGATTCGCCGTCACCGCCGGATCCCGGCAGGAATCCACGGAGAACTGTAATCGCATTCTGACCGCCCGAGGCTGACGCCAACAGCAACAACAATGGAATGCAGGGCCCGACAATCAGCCATCGCAACGGAATCTGACGAGACTGACCATGCAACAGCCGCCCACGAAGACTGTCCCAATATCCTGCTACCATCCAGCTCACAGCAGCGAAGCCATAGATCGCCGTCAGCCAAAGGATCTGATTCTGCCGCGCGATGGCCGCACAAAAGATTGTCAGTGCGACGCCCGCAAGGATCGAGAGTCGCTGATAACCGACCTGATATCCCAGCACCGCCGCAGCCAGCATCAGATTCTTCTGTGTGAGCATGACCATCATTTCGAAAGGTCGGCCAGCCAATAGAAACATTCGCTGAAACGGTTCCCAAAGCAAAGTGGCCACGACCACAAGCACGAGCAAAGGCATGATCAGCGGTGTTTCGCTGCCAGCAGCAAGTCTGCGACGCACGATCAGTGTTCCAGAGACGGCCAGAGCCACCTCCACCGACAGTTGCATCCAGATCGAAGCCCGGCTGCGTCCACCATCGGCATCGGCCAGAACAAAAATCGCTCCTGCCAGGAGAGCCATGGTCACCGTCATCCAGTGCAATGAACCGGCAGTGACTCGATGCCGACCCGAATCTTCAGCAGGCGTGGTGGCCGCGTGATATGGCTGTGCAGTCCCACGGCGGGAGCGAGTTCCACCTTCAATTCGACGCACTGCAGAAGACTGGCGATCACCGAGCATCGCAGGCTCCCTTCCATCTCCGAGGCAGCACTGTCTGCACATCGGCGGCGCCTCGCAGAGTCAGCCAGGCTCCCGTCACTGGAACGGACTGATGAAGGGTTGACTCGTCAGAAACTGCTACCACATGCTGATCCGCAAGTTGTCGGCCGCGCCAGCGCAGGCCCATGGGAGTTGTCACGACAACCCCAAACGCACTACCCGCCGATCGTTGCCGGCTCAGGGAACTGGTTGACTCATTCAACTTCGCCTGAGCCAGCGCATCCATCAGACGCTGAAATCCTGCGGCTGAATCGCCCGCGACATACATCTTCTGATCCAGAAGCAGCTCCACGCGGCAATGTTGCCGGTGAAGAGATTCACAGACGCTGGCTGCGACCTGAACCACTAGTTCCACTGTGTCAGAGACAGAACGGGATTGCGGATCACATCCGGGATGGCTGGCGGCTTCAAGATCAACGGTCACTCGCACGACAGAAGTTGCTGGTGCCTGACGTTCACACACGATTAACTGTTGCTGTCGAGCCGTCTGCGCCCAGTGAATTCTTCGCAGGGAATCTCCCTGGCGAAACTGGCGAGTTCCAAGCATATCGCCAAAATCACCGACGCGACGATCGGCCAGGTGTTCATCGGATTCACGAATCTCAGCCGCATCCGGAAGGCCGCTTAGCATGACGGTCGCAGGCCATATCACAACATGACCGTCAACGGTTGCTTTGCGAGTGGCTCGGTATAGTCCAAAAGGAAAACCTGTTTCCACTTCAGGAGCCACCAGCGGATAAAGACCGCGTACCTGCGGAACAAAGGTCCAGGAATACTCCGCTGTGCACCAGCCGGGAACTCGTGCCAAAGAAACGCCCTCATCAGTATGAGCAGAATCCTTCAACGCGAATCCTCGAACCAGCGACAGTCCCCACACGGGCCATGGCCAACGATTGCGAATCCTGAGCCGCACTAAAACCGGCTGACCAACTCGACCACGTCGCAGATCAAACGTGACATGGAGGTCAATTCCCCGCATCGCCAGCCACGGCATGGCAACACCCACACCGACGATGATCCCAAGGATCCCGGTGATAAAGAACGCTTCAACACTCAGAAAGACTCCGCAGAGCCCCGAAAGCACCATGGCCAGAAAGATGCTCCAGAACGGGCGTTTCAGCCAGTAAACCCAGCGATTCGCCCACGGGCAAAAGTCATGATGCAACGCAGCATCTGCCCGACGCAGCAACGGCATTGCGCGATCATGAACGGAGAACTCGTCAGCAGGCTGTGCAATCATCTCGACAGACATGTTTTTGTTCAGACCTTGCAGGATGAGGAAATTCAGGCCAATAGAAAACTCAAAAATTCTTGCTCGCCACGGTCGTCGTGCGGCATTTTCGCTCGCTTCTTGCCTTCAAATCGATTCGAATGACACCTCGTCGCGGTCGCGCGAAGCACGGACTGGTCGGACCCGTATATTGCTTCGCGCGAACCGCAGACGAGATGCTTCCAGTGGGCCCGAGTCGAGTGGCTGAATCGCTGCGAAAAGCGACGAAAGCACACCGGGGACTCAGGCCTAATGCGACTGGCGTGCCCCGGATATCTCCAGAGGCTCAGCCGCGTTTTTTTCATCTGCCATAGAAGCACGGCGAGATTTGAACCAGACGATGAGAAACAAGCCGATGGATCGCGCGGACCGAAGACTGCTCAAACTGGAGAGCGATCCAACTCGAATGCCTGGTGACGAATAGCCCGTTCAGTTGCGTTGTTGTGAATCCTCTGCGCGAGCAGAAAATGTTCATATCCAACAAGCAAAACGAACAATACGAAGCCAGCTGCGATAGAATTACGCAGACACTCAAAGAGCCCGGTCCATGCGGAAATCAGCTCACGCTACTGGCGGAGCACGGGCCTGAAGCGGCAGACCAAAACCCAATTGAGGGTCTGCACAAATTGCAACCACAACAAGCGGTGCGGTTTCGGAAAGAGTCGGCAGTTCAATTGGCCCCGTCAGAATGCGAGGAGCCGAGATTGCCTGACACAAGGCACATTCGGAACAATCATGACCGGAAACTGGCGAGCGTTCTGGCGCATCCGATCCCGCCTTTTCGGCAGGATTCTGGTGGTGATGGTGACACTTCCCATGCGAGTGTTCATGCACAGAACTGGTGGCACCACCCACGCAGCAGGAATCTTCCATCAAAGAATGCAACCACGGTGCACTCGAAGGAAGAACCAACTGCCAGCAAGCCAGCATCAGTCCAA
>CANHVD010000814.1 GCA_947463775.1 Planctomycetaceae bacterium
ACAAGGACGTTTTTATGACGATGCGAGGAAAGATAACATCGGGTTCTCTGCGAAGTGTTTCAGCGTTACTCGTGTGCCTGATTTCGCAGACGGGTTTCTGCGATGATTGGCCGAACTGGAGCGGTCCGGGTTTCAATGGCATCTCGCAGGAAACTGGCTTTGCGTTGACATGGCCAAAGGACGGGTTGGCTCCCGAGTGGACTCGTGAAATCGGCACAGGATTCAGTTCGATGTCCGTTGTTGGAGATCGACTGCTGGCGATGGGACATGCGGAGGAAACTGAAACTGTCTGGTGTCTGAATCCCGCCAGCGGAGAAGTGCTCTGGAAGCACACTTATCCCGGACAATTGCTTCCCAATTTGCATGAAGGTGGCCCGGGGGCAACACCGACGATCGATGAATCAAGAGTCTACACGGTTGGCAAAGAAGGCCAGTTATTCTGTCTCAACCTTGAAGATGGCAGCGTCATCTGGCAATCCATGTTGCAGCAGGAGTTGGGAGTAAAGCTGCCGGAATGGGGCTTCAGCAGTTCTCCACGAGTCCTGGGAAATCAGCTCATTCTGGAAGCCGGGCGCGTTGTCAGTTTTGACAAGCTCACTGGCAAGAAGATCTGGCAGACGGAACTGCATGAAGCCGGCTATGGATCTGCGACTGTCTTTGAGCAAGGTGGGCAGACACTGATTGCAACATTGGATTGTGATGGCCTGCGAGTTCTGAAGGCCGAAGACGGAAGCGAGCTTGCTTTCGCGGAGTGGAAGTCTCCTTACAAGACCAATGCAACGACTCCGATTGTTGTCGGTGACACGATCTACATTTCAACTGGCTACAAAGTCGGTTGCGCACTCTTTCGCCTGACCGAAGGCACACTGGAACGTATCTATGCCAACACCAACATGCGGAACCATTTTAATAACTCACTCCTGATCGATGGTTTCCTGTACGGCTTTGACGGGGATTCTCACAACGGCCGCAACGTGACATTGAACTGCGTCAATTATGAAACCGGAGAACTCAAGTGGAAGCAGCGAGGACTCGGCTGCGGCTCGTTGATCGCGGCTGATGGCAAGCTGATTATTCTCGCGGAGACCGGTGATCTGGTTCTTGCGGAACCGGCTTCAGGCAGCTTCAAGGAGCTGGCTCGGACGAAATTTCTGACCGGCCGCTGCTGGACATCGCCAATCCTCGCGAATGGACGCGTCTTCGGGCGCAATTCGGATGGCACACTGGTTTGTGTGACATTGCCGCGTGAGGAAAAGTAGTGCGTTGTCCATGTTTGAGGTTTCAACGTAGTGGACGAGGTTCAATGCTTTCACCAAACGAAACCTACGATTCCGCCCCGAATGGGGCAACCACAAATCAGCCTGGGGCAACGCCCCAGGTATGAAGCCAAAGAATACGCCAAGCCCCAACGGGGCGGCACAAATTCATGATAGACGGACGAATGAGATCATAAACACCAGTTGTTCCGCCCATTCAGGGCTCAATCCTTCCAGTGGATCTGCTTCCCAGGACGTTGCCCCGGGCTGACATGTTATTGGCCCGTTGGGCCGAAACACAAAGGACTCAGGCTCGTCAAAACGTTACTGGATGCCCATCAGAGAACTGAGGTTCGTCGCAGACGGAGCACCTAAGCGGGGTTCGAGAGAAATGCCGACTCCGACATTGCTCTTGCTGAAGTCGAAGCCAAGTCCGAAGTGCAGAATCCAGTCCAGTCCAACGCGGGAAATCGTGACAGACGAACCACGAGATTCACCAGCCGCGACGTCGTAGGCATACGCGGCCGTGGAAATCCATTTGGGGCTCATCTGATAACTGTAACTACCGATGATCGTCTGGCTTTCAAAGTAGTTCGTCGCGCTGACTTCGCGATAACCCAGATAAACACTGCCACGCAGACTGCGCTGGCTCAACACACCAACGCTCCAGATGTTCTGAGCATTATCGAACAGGTCCCAGGAAGCATCCGTCAGGAAACTCGTGCGGTCGCTGACGTTCCAGCGGTAGTGACCATAGAGCAGACCGAAATCTTCTCCGAAGTTATCTCGATCCGACTTCGGAAAGAATGATGCTCCGTATTCCCAGATCATCCAGTCGCGAATTCGAGGAGCCTCCATGGGACCAACTTTTGTCTGCAGGCGATCCCGGAAGTTAATTCGCAACGCCTGAATATCGTCGGCCAGTTCATGATACGGCGCACTGGACCATAGACCAGCTCCGGTTCGGATCGCATAGTTGCGAGGATTAAACTCGGCAGGAATCACACCAGGAAAAACCTGCTGCGGATAACGCGAGCGAAAACGTTCCTGACTGTTCTCGTCGATCTCATTGTATTGCAGGATGTCATTGATCCCGCGGCTGGAATCCGTGATCGAATACTCCAGCATCGTATCATGCTTATGGGCCAGCCCATTCAGATTGAAGATGTCGCTGCGAACAAACGGGAAGACTCGCGACGCCGACATGCGGGCTCGAATACCAGTGTTCAGCAGGTAACGGTCGATGGACTGAGCGGCGACACCATCCTGCCAGTAAGCCGCTTCGCCCATCACGAACGGTTCAAAGTTGACTGGACCGATATTGAACGGCATGTCGAGCTCATGGCGAGTCATCGCGACGAGGCCAGAGGCATCTTTCACGTAGGCACCACCGCCGACATTATCGAAACCGTTCGTACTGAAAGGCTCGGCCGGGTCGGTCGGCCCTTTCATCGCCTGCATATCGGCATAGCCAACACTGGAATGCATGTTCCAGTAGAGCAGCCCGTCGAACAACGGCTGTGAGAAGCTATAAGCGTCTGCTCGAGGCAGCCACTGAGTATTCGCTTCAAAGCCGCTCAGATCCGCGCGGCCCCAGAGACTTCCCGAAAATGCTCCCTGGTCCTGGCGAATTCCAAGTATCGTTTCAACGTCCTTCTCGGAATCAAAGCGATTCTCATGATACTGTTCGAGATAATTGCGATCGGACAGATATCCGATTTCGCCAAAGATTAACGCATCGCCCGGAAGTCGTTGGCGATGTTGCCACGTTGCCTCACCACGCGATGTACTTGGCGGATCCAGACTGCGTCGATCCAGACCCAGATTGTCATTCCCGGAATCGTACTGATA
>CANHVD010000815.1 GCA_947463775.1 Planctomycetaceae bacterium
ACTTGCTGCGATCAACTCCAAACGTTGCAAATGAATATCCCAGCATTCCCAGCAATGCCACCGCAACAATCAGGACCTCGGCCGTTAACCAGCCGACAGCTCGTGGTGTGAGTTTCTCCTGAGTTCCCAACGTCGGACGCCATTCGATAAGCCGATGCCACAGCGAAATCAGATGTTGCGGCATCCAATAGCCAAACGCAATCGCGAAAAATGCAAGATGCCGAACATGCCCAAGCGTCTGAACCGCGATCAATCCCAACACAACTAACTCAACCCAGTCACGTCGCTGGCGTGTCATCCAGAGACTGGTGATCGTGAGCAGCGACAACACCGTAAACGGTATTGCCGTAACTCCACCATCAAGAATATTGGCCCACTCAGAAACCTCTGGTCGGGGCTGACTCAAAGACACAATCATCCAATACGGCAACTCATAGCCGTAAGGATTCACCAACACCGACAGGATGGCGAAAACTCCGATGACGGAGAATTGGGCGATTGTTTTCCAGCAGGCAACTCCGCACTTGAATAGCAGTTCGATCGATCGCAGTCCCAGAATCGCCAGCAGAACGCATAACCCCGCAGCGAAGCCACCGTGCGAATTTGTCCAGAGCGTCATCAGTGGAATGCACAGCCAGAGCCACCCGAAAGCGACTCGCTGTTCCGAATGCCAGTTGCGAAACGCGCGTTCAACAGCCAGAAACATCAGGCCACAAAAAATGAAACTAAATAACTGCGGTCGTACGAGCCAGAACTCACCGAGTCCCCAAGCGACCGGAATCATCGCAACAACTGCCGCTAACGTCTCGACACCTCGCAGTTGAGCAACTCTGACCATCGTCCAGAGCAACCAAAGTCCGGCGCCGCACTTGAAAATCATCAAGCCAAGCCCACCGATCGTCCTTTGCCCCAACGCGACGGCAAGCTCGAAAAGATTCTCGTGGTTGACCCAGGGCTGATCCGGAGTTGAATAAGTATGTGTCGCGGTGGTCGGCATTTCTCCGGCGTGCAACCAGTCTTCGCCGTACTGAATATGGCCCCACAGATCCGGCTCGATCGTGCGCCAGGCCAGAAGATTGGCCGCCACGAGCCCCAGCAGCAGGATAATGCCGCGTGTCAGCCAGACAGAATTTGCGGTAGAAGGTTCTTTTGTCATATCGTAATGAGTCTGAGAGACCAGTTCCGCACGATCACCGTGCAAACCGGTTTTGCGTTACAATGAATTTCCGTGCCCGTCAAATCGCAGTCGAGCGAACGGCGCGACGCTGAGTAGCGGTCATCACGCAAACCTAGCTCAACTCATTGCTGACGCCGGAGCATGTTTCCCAGAGAGTCGGATGCCAGATCGCATCGTGTCGCTAGAATAAGTCGAACCGTCAGAATCGTTACGACACACCATCGCGCAAGTCTCTTATGAAACCTCGTTTGCTCATTCTTCTTTGTTTGCTGCTGACCATTGGCGGAGCAACTGCCTGGCGAATCGCGAATCCGCGAGAGCGTCAAGCGGTCTCGCTGGAGTCCCTGAATGCTCGTCCGGCCCCGGAATTTCAACTGCTGGACCAGAACAATCGCCCGATTCAACTGCGAGGATATGTCGGGCGATACCGCGTGCTTCTTTACTTCTTTGATCCCACCGCGGGACCGGACGCAGATCCAGTCCTCAAGCGTCTGAAGGATGTTCACGGTGCTTTGAAGAAGTCTCAGGTTATGACGTTTGCGATTTCGACACCTCTGAATCCCGAGCAAAAGCGTCAGACTCTTTCGTACCCATTTCCGATCCTCCGTGACACTCTTGCCGGGCAACCCGGATCATGCTCATTCGCCTGGGGACGCGCGGCTCTTGCAAAGGGAGAAACCGGACCTGCGAAGATTACTCCGGGAGCATTTTTGATCGATGCCACTGGCATGGTGAGCTGGATTGACAAATTCCCAAAACCGGTGGAAGACACAGAGGGCCTGATTAATGCCATCCTGTCCGGAGAGCAGTAAACGACGGGTTTCAATGCTTGCCTCAGAATCCGGAGTGCTCTATTCTCAACGGAAGAAAACAGAGGCGAACCAGACTGCGGATCACGCAATCGTTGCAGTTTGAGAATCCTGAGCACTATCCCAAAGTCGTCGGCCGGAGTCCGTTGTGATCATTCAGAAAGAGTACAAATTCTACGCGGCTCATCGCAACGAGACATTGATGGACAAGTGCAGCAACCTGCACGGTCATCGATATGGGTTGCGATGCTTCTTCGAAGTTGAACGCGACGGAGATATCAGCACACTCTTTGGAGCCTTCGATGAGAAAGTCGAGCCGTGGCTGAAATCACTCTACGATCATGGCATGCTGATCAATATCCACGACCCGCTTTATGAAACGCTGAAGGATCATTGCCGCCGGACCGGTGAGAACTTCAAGATGAAGCTCTTCAACGGACCGACCAGCGTCGAGAATCTTGCGTGGATGATGTTCACCGAGATAACCGAAATGGGATTCCGGTTATCTCATATTGAAGTCCGCGAAACCGATTCTTCGGTCATCTCCTATTCCCGTGAAGACTGGATTCGTGACAACCGCTACTTCGCATCCGTCCGAAGCCCGGGCGTTCCTTCGGCGATCGCCATGGACAATCCGAATCGGGTGCTTGACGAGAACTGATCTCTGCCCATCGCCAGTAAGCTTGCGTCAAGAAAACTGATGCACTGATCACGGCGCCAAGAAACCGAAACGCCGGAAACCCCTCTATGTTTGGTCAGGAGAGTCAGCATGGGGGACGCTGAGGTTACAACTTTTCAAACCACTTATCACGCTGACGAAACATTGATTGAGAAGCGAAACGCGCAGCAGCGTGCAATGACACCTTTAGCTTCAGCAGTGGCTAAATTACTGTTTACATTAGTGATGATCAGTGTCGATTAGTGTTTTCCACAACTGAATTCTGCCAACCAAACACTTCAGCTGCCATTCAACCTACCGCCAATCGGCTATTTCTTACCTGCCGGGATTACCGCAGGCAGATCACCCGCAATTTTCTTTTCGGCTGGTGAACTGAGCACCGTCGAACGTGAAACCGAGGTCACTCCGGACTTGTTTCGCAGCCCCGGCCAAAC
>CANHVD010000816.1 GCA_947463775.1 Planctomycetaceae bacterium
GCTTGATCGTTGGGTCGCTTCACAAGAACACGCATTTATTGGCGGCGGCTCACACATTCCCGGGATCTTTCGACGCTCGCGAGACGGCTGGCAATTCGAAGAACCCCAAAACGACGTACCGTATGAATTGCCAAGAAGCGAAAAAACAATCATTACGGTTGGCTCGGTGGGGCAGCCGCGAGATAAAGACCCTCGCGCTGCCTACGCCATACTTGAACATGACACAATCGTTTTCCGACGTGTAGAGTACGATCTGCAAACCACGATAAAGAAGATTCGGAGTGATCCAGACATCGACGACATGCACGGAAACCGTCTTCCCCAGGGCCGTTAAGAACGGGATAACAATCCAATGCAACTGAGTCGCGGATCAGGCGTTTGCTAATTTCGATGTCTCTTTGTCGCGACCACGCAATGACCCCGGTGCCATGCAGTTAGACAACTCCCACGGGATCACAATGTGGTGAGGTGTCATAGGAAGCACGATAGGCGGAATCGCATGAAGCGCAGGGTGAGGGTGTACTCGGAGGGCTGACGCCCTGCCGCTCGCCTGTTAACGAAGGCCACGGAGAAATCAATCCTCTTGCTTACTCCGACTTCTTCTCTTCACTCTTTGGCTCATCTTCGCCTTCAACAGGAGGACGTTTGCTTCGTCCCTGTCCGCGACCTTCGCTCATGCGAGCTGCTGCGGCTTCAAGTTCGGCCTTGTCCAGTGCGCCGTCTTTGTTGGTATCGGTCTGCTCGAGACGTTCACGCATAAACAGCGGGATCTCATCGCCGCTCAACTTGCCGTCTTTGTCGGCATCGGCACGTTCCATCATCTGAGCCAGGAACTCACGACCGCCGAAACCTCCCGGTCCACCGCCAAAACCAGCTCCCTGGCCGCCGGATCGTTCGCGAGCCATCGCGGTCATTTCTTCTTTATCAATCGCACCGTCTTCATTCTTGTCAGCGCGAGTGAACATGGACTGCATACGCTCGGGAACTTCATCCTTTTCGAGCTTTCCGTTCTTGTTTGCATCCATGGCGAGCAGGCGATTCATCATCTCTTCTGATCCGCCACCACCCTGACCACCGCCAAACCCGGGACCTCCCCCAAATCCCGGGCCGCCCCCCGGAGGCCCGCCAAATCCGCGTCCCATGCCTTCAAAGTTGGGACGCATCTCGACCATATCAAGCTTGCCGTCGCTGTTCTTGTCGAGAGACTTCAGGGCAGTCGCAGCATTCTCGATCTCGTCGGCCGAAAGTTCGCCGTTCTTATCGGCATCGATCGCTTCCAGCACTGGGTTTGGGAAACGTGGGCGTCCATCCTGACCTCCGTCACGCGGGCGTTCCTGACGCCCTTCCGGCGGTGGACCGTCAGGACGATCACCTTGCGGCGGCTGAGCCATGGACAGGGCGGGAACGGTCAGTGTTAAGATGAAAGCTGCAAGCTTGATGGGCTTCATCGAGATTCTCCGTTTGTGCTGAAGACAGGATTTTTTGTTTGCGAGCAATTACGGATTGAACCCGGATCAAGGCTTCTCAGACCGCACGATTTTGAGATTTTGCGGAATCGTCCGTCTGTCGAAATGTTGCCCCGAACTGCTATCCTACGGACGCTGGCGGGAACAGGCGAGCGTTCTGCGGCGGTGACGACAGGTGCTTTGGCACTGACGATCCGACGGCGTCGTCCGGCAACTGGCAGATTCAATCGCTTCGTCAGGAGGCGATCTTTCATCCATTCGCAGGGACTCCGCGATGCCTCTTTTTGAAATCGAAACTGAAGCCCACATCATGATTGGTTGGGCCTCCAGCCTTGAACAGGCTGAGCATATGGCTCAGAAGTACTACCCCGAAGAGAAAGTCTTGAGAATCACGAAGCGCCCTCGAGATATCTGGGTCATCTCCAAGCGTCTGCTGGGTCTTGAAGGCAAAACGCGTCCATGCGATGTCGCTCGCGATTGCCTGGCCCGTGCCTCCGGCGACAAGTTACACGCAATTCGGCTCTACATGCTGGATACCGGCTCCGATCTTTCGGAAGCTCAAAAAGCCATCGAAGCCAACATGTCCAGCGGGTGGTAACATTGACTTTATGTGCGCCGGGAAACACGATGGAGAAATACTCCTTCAGTGTCTTCCGGCCATCAGCCGGAACGCATTAGCGTCCGGTTTGAACAACAATCCTTGCGAAAACCGGGCGCTGGTAGAATGTTGATTTGATCGTTTTTGACGGCAGGCCGTTGTTGTCCGAGTTCTGCCTCCGCCTGCGGCTCGCCGTTAAACGAAAACGCTTGGTACGCGAACAAATCAACAGACTGCTGGCGCATCGCGACTGAACTGATACGAATATAGAAGCTCTGAATTCATGAACCTGCTGACTCTCGTTCGAAGCCGATTTGTTGGTCCCCTCTCTGCACTCGTGACAGACGTTGCGCCATTGCTGGACATGATTCGTCCGGCACAGGATGCGAAGTTCGGTGACTTCCAGGCCAACTTTGCGATGTCGCTGTCCAAGCAGCTTGGCAAGCCGCCGCGTGAAATCGCGGAAGCTGTGAAAAGCCAGCTCCAGATTGATGATCTCTGTGAGCCTCCTGAGGTGGCTGGCCCCGGGTTTATTAACCTGCGATTGAAAGATACGTTCATCGCGGAACAAGTCGCAAAGATCGCCGGCGACGATCGTCTCGGAGTTGAACCGGCGACAACGCCTCGCCATGTGATCGTGGATTTCTCATCGCCCAACGTCGCCAAGCCGATGCATGTCGGTCATCTGCGAAGCACCGTGATTGGCGATGCGATCTGTCGCACACTGAAATTTGCCGGACACAAGGTGACCAGTGATAACCATATCGGTGACTGGGGCACACAGTTCGGAATGATCATCTACGGATATCGTCACTTCCGAAATCAGGCGGCCTTTGAAACCGAAGCGGTCTCGGAGCTGGCTCGACTTTACAAACTTGTCAATCAATTGTCGGACTATCAGGCCACAGTCAGCAAGCTGCCGGCCACTGAGCAGGCTGTTGGCGATGCTCGCAACCTGCTGGCTCAACAGGAAAAAGCGGCCGCAACTGATGACAAGATCAAGAAGCAGTTGAACGGTCTGAA
>CANHVD010000817.1 GCA_947463775.1 Planctomycetaceae bacterium
CCGATCAACGACCGAATCAAATGCCTCGGCCGACGAATCGGATTCAAACGCCGCCACTTCTTCCGGAGTCGGCGGTAAGCCCGTTAAATCAAAGGTGATGCGTCGAATCAAAGTGCGACGATCTGCAGGTGCGGACATCTTCAGGCCGACGCTCTCCAGTTTATGATTGAGAAACGCGTCGATGATTTTTGAAGGTCGCTGCCGATCTGCATTGCTAAGGCCGTCCGGCGGCGTGGCCGATGACTTCCTGAGAGACCACAACTTCAATCGCTCTTCGCCAAACAGTTGCCGAACAGGATTCTTCTCATCGTGAAATGCATCTCCCATCTGCTCGCCGGATCCGACTTCTGAGGACTCGGCGGGCCAAGCCGCTCCGCCCTGAATCCATTGTTTCAGAACAGCGATTTCCTTGTCCGACAGCTTCTGTTTGGGCGGCATCTGCAGATCAGGATCAGCAAATGTGATAGCCTTGACGAACAAGCTGTTCTCGGCGTCACCCGGTACAATCGCCGAGCCCTGATCGCCGCCTTTGATTGCGGCGTCCAGTGAATCCAGGCGCAGCCCGCCTTCCTGCTTCTCCGGCCCGTGGCACGTAATGCAACGAGTGCGCAGCAGTGGCAGAACCTGCTTTGAAAATACAGCGGCCTGATCATCAACTGCCGCTTCGATCTCGGTCGCTTCGATCGCTGACTTGGGCTCGTCTGCGATGGCAAGCTGGCCATGCACGCACAGCGCGATGGCCAGACTTGCCAGTACGGCACGGACGATCGTCGTCAGCGAGTTGCGGATCATTTCAGCTCCCAGCCCTTGCGGTACTGGCGCTTAATGAACTGATCAGCTTCCGGAGCATTCGTCGCCTTCATGTTCTCGGCATCCCATTCCAGCTTCTTGCCGACTCGGTAAGCCACGTTGCCCAGATGATTCGCCTCGGTCAACCAGCCTGCATACTCAAAGTTGCAGGTCGTTGGGTCACCGGTTTTGCACGCGTGAATCCACTCCTGATGATGGCCAATGGATTGCGGAATGAACTGCTCGGGGCGTTTAAAGTCCTTGAATTTATCTTCCGGCAAGAGCAGGTGCTTGCCGTAGTCAGACAGCAACATGCCTTTGTCGCCAACGAAGAGAACTCCGCTATCCCATGCTGGAACGTCGCCGCGTGATAGAATTTCGGGCTTGTGAGTTCCCTGGTACCACGTCAGAGCAACCTCGGGCTGATCGCCGATCGGTGCATATTCGTAGCGAACGTGCATTGAGGCCGGAGCAATTTCCTTATGGGCCGGGCCGCCGAAGGGCTCGATCGTTTTTGGATACTTCAACTTCAACGCCCAGAACGGAAGATCAACCCAGTGGCTGCCCAGGTCCGACATCGTGCCGTTACCGAAGTCCCACCAGCGGTACCACTTCGGTCCCGGGAAGTAGACGTTGTTGTAGGGCCGATCCATCGCAGGACCGAGCCACAGATCCCAATCAAGTTCGGCTGGAATCGGATCTGCTGTTGTTGGTCGTTCCTGCACGGAAACAATGTCGCCGTGCTTTTTTGCTTCTTCTTCAGACTGCAATCCCCAAGCTCGACTGACCCAGACGTGGCATTCGGAAACCTTGCCGATGGCTCCAGTCTGAATTAATTCGACGACTCGACGATAGTTATTCTCCGCGTGAATCTGAGTTCCCATCTGAGTCGCCACGCCGGCAGTCGCCGCGGCTTCCCGAATAATGCGAGCTTCGTAGATGTTGTGAGTCAGCGGCTTCTCACAATACACATGCTTACCCAGTTGCAATGCTGGCAGCGTAGCAAACGCATGAGTATGTTCGCAGGTGCTGACGACAACCGCATCGAATTCGTTGGCGTGATCGAAGATGCGGCGGAAGTCCGTATTCTTGCGAGCACCGCTATGTGTCTCCGCCGCGCGATTGAGATTGTTCGCGTTCACATCGCAGAGGGCGGCAATGTGTTCTGAGGAGACAGATTGCAGATTGCCGCCGCCTCGACCGCCGCAACCGATCACGGCAACACGCAGTTTGTCGAAACGTGAAGCTGGGCGAGCACTCGCAGTGCCTGCGTAGAGCCCTGCGGCAATGGCGGACGTGTTCTTCAGAAACGATCGTCGGCTGGACTTTCGTGGAGAATTCATCAGGCGGGGCTCCATATGAGCGGCAAAGAAAGCGGAAGGAAAGTTCGTGTGCGGGCATTTGGGCGAATGCTGCGCGTTCGAGGTATACCCTCCCGCATTGCGCAACGTCAACCAACGCGAGTTGCCGGGATAGGAGTGATGGCTCTTATGCTTCAAGATGAATTGGAAAAGCCAGTTGCACCAGAAAGGGCGTGGGGCCTCGCTCCCTTGCCAACTCTAAGCGACAGCCTGGCCAAGTGACCGAAATCCCAGGCTGCGATTCGGGCTGATGTCAGCATTTACTCAAGAACGCAAGCCGATGCCTCAAGAAGCCCCGGCCTGTTGGGAAGCGTGTCCAGAGCCGTGCGAGACGCGGCAGAATCAGAAAAATCAGAAAAGTCATCCCAGTCGTTAAAGTTTAACATCCCGAAAGCCGATCTCTGAAGAGACGCCTTGGTTCAGGCTTCGAAGCGAAATTGTTGCTTCTCTGGACTCAGGTTGTATGTCTTGGGGAACAGAAGAATGATTCGGCAGAACTTGCTGGTGCTGGGGCTCGCACTAATCACTGTTACAGGTTGCGCATCGACCATGTCGCAGAATTGTGGCAGTCATTGTTCCGCTCGCAAGCAGTGTCGCCATCAGCAACATCATGGTCGATCTGCTCGTTGCCGCTGCAATCAGGCCGGACCGTTATTTCCCGGCGATGCCTGGGGCCAGCCGGCTGGTGCTTATCCCATGGGCGACCAGTGGGCCATGGGATCGGAATTCGGCGGCTGCTGTGATTCAGGCATGATGGACAGCGGATGTTCCAGTTGCGGATCTGACATGTCTGGCATGATGATGCCAGCTCAAGGTTCTTCAGGCTGTAATTGCGGTGGTGATCATTCCGGTGGGATGCATTCGTCTTCGATGATGATGAGCCCTCAACCACAGTCTCAACCGATCATGAACGGAACG
>CANHVD010000818.1 GCA_947463775.1 Planctomycetaceae bacterium
CGCAAAGGCGACACTCTGAATACAGCGCCCTCGGAATTTCTGGCATCGAAGGACTTCAACCACTATCAATCGATCGTCAAAGATAACATCTTTGGTATTGGCATCGACAACACCGATCCGATGCAGCACACGATCATCAGCGCGATCACGTTCAGCAACGGCGCGCCGCTGGTGTGGATCACCGAGCAATTATCCAGTCGGACGATTCAGGTGGGTGTGGGAAGTGACTTCGATACGGTCGCCCTGAGTGGCCGCGTGATTGAGGTTCATGATCAGGATGTCGTTATCGAAACGTCCGGCGAGCGTAAGACGTTTCCCATCGGAAAGCCTTTCTCTCAGGCAGTTCCTTACGTCAGCAAACTTTGACGCAGTGACCACCACAGCAAGCCACGTGCGTCTGCGCTCAGTTGGTCACAAACTGCAATTTGCTGATCCTGAAAAAGCGACTTGCCCCGAGACAAAATCCGCAGCCGATTCACTCCGTCGATGTGATCCCGTAAGATATCGGCGTTAGACATCTTCTCCGAGATCACCCACCGATCAGGAACATCCGTATGCATCGTCATCTGCTGGCTCGGCCATTTCTCTGCGGCCTGTTGATCATTCAGGCATGGTCGGCGTCCCTATCCTGCTGTCCGATTCAGGCTGAAGAGCCACAGAATGTATCAGGCCTGCTACAGCCATTCGTCGATCGGCACGAGTTGGCCGGCGCTGTGATGATCGTGGCGGACCGCGACAAAATTCTGTCCACGGAAACGATTGGATTTGCCGACATCGCGGGCCAAAAGCCAATGTCACCCAATACCGTTTTCTGGATCGCCTCACAGTCGAAGCCCATGACAGCGGCAGCCGTTATGATGGCTGTTGATGAAGGTAAGATCTCAATGGATGATCCGGTCGAAAAGTATCTACCCGAGTTTCGAAGCCAGATGGTGATTGCGGAGAAAGACGGTTCTCATGTCGTTCTGAAGAAGCCCGTACACCCCATTACAATTCGCGAGGCTCTGAATCACACAAGTGGCCTGCCGTTCAAGTCGGCGATTGAAGAACCGACTCTGGACGGACTACCTCTGGCACAAGCCGTCAAAAGCTACGCGATGACGCCGCTGCAGACCGAGCCGGGAACGCATTATCAATACTCAAACGCAGGCATTAATACCGCGGCACGAGTTCTCGAAGTTGTCAGCGGCATGAAGTACGAGGACTTTATGCAGACGCGGTTGTTTGAGCCTCTCGGTATGAAAAACACAACGTTCTGGCCCAATGCATCGCAGGAACCGCTGATTGCAAAATCGTATCGCCCGGATTCAGCAAAGACCGGACTGGAAGAGTTTCCGATCAGTCAATTGATTTACCCATTAAGCGATACGACTCATCGATTTCCGATGCCAGCCGGTGGATTGTTTTCAACAGCCGAAGACACTGCAAAATTCTGTCAGATGATTTTGAACAATGGCGAACTGCACGGAAAGCGTTTGCTGAGTGAAGCTGCCGTGAAAGAACTTACTCGGAGACAGACTCCGGAATCACTGAAGGAAAGTTACGGACTCGGGTTTTCCGTGGGAGGTGACTCATTCGGTCACGGTGGAGCTCATGCAACGAACATGGAGATTCGGCCATCAAAAGGACTGGCCATCATCTGGATGGTTCAACACGGAGGATTCCCCGGTGAAGGTGGCAAAGCTCAGGGCGTCTTCAAGGATTGGGCTTACAAGCGTTTTGGAAATTGAATCTTCCCTGTTCGTCGCGAGATTGGACGGAGCTGACGACCATGACGAAACGACTTACGATTTCAATCTGCCTGATACTTTGCTGGGGATGTCGTTCGGACGTTGCTCAGCAGGATGCGATGGAGTTCGCGCGATCAAAGGGCGCGGACATTCGCATCAGCATCAAGGGCGATGCTCATCGAGTTGATCTGCGGCGATGCACGTTCGACAGCGACATCAAATCGGCGATCCGCAACATGCCAGCGATCGATACTCTGCTTGTTGGCAAGGCGTTTACCGATGCTGATGCGGAAGTGGTAGAAGGACTCGTTTCGCTCAAGAATCTGGACCTTTCTCGAGCTACTGTGACGGCCGCCACGTTCGAACGGTTGACCGGCCTGCGGCAACTGGAGTTTCTGGCCCTGAACGGCCTCACCCTGTCTGACAACGACATGGAGGCGCTGTCAAAACTGCGGCAAGTCAAAGCGATCAGCCTCGTTGACGCGAAATGCTCTGAAGACGCACTCCGACGATTCACTGAGCAAAACCCGGATTGCACTATCGCCCGTTGATCCTGCTGTTTTTGTGAACATTCGCGGATCACAGGGACTTACGACGCGATCGTTTTCCGGCATTGGCGATATGATGTCCCTCTGTTCGCGGCTCTCGTCGCCATATGAATTCTCAATGAGTAACGGTGTGCCATGGCTCACAAGACAATAACCCCGCAACTCTTCACTCTGCTGACAGCGATCCTGCTGTTCGCAAACCAGTGCGCGGCAGATGATCTGTTCAGCAAAAAGATTGCGCCGTTGCTCGAACGCAAGTGCCTCACTTGTCATAACAGTCAGGAGAAGAAAGGCGACTTTTCGCTGCAAACGCGAGAAGAGATTTTCACTTCTGGCTTTGTTGTTGCCGGCAAACCGGATGAAAGCCATCTGCTCAGTTTGCTGGTTCCGGAATCGCCCGACAAGAAACCATCGATGCCCCGGGATGGTGCACCGTTGAAGCCGGAAGAGGTCGCACTTCTGCGAGAATGGATTGCCTTGGGTGCTGAATGGCCCGAGGCGGTTACGCTTCAGGAATCTTTGGTTGACGATTTCAACTGGTGGTCTCTTTTGCCGCTGCAGAAACATCAGGTTCCGCAATTCTCGGATGATCAGGCAAAAGCATGGATCAGAACACCCGTCGATGCTTTTGTCCTGTCGACGTTGCGAGAGAAAAACCTGGCTCCATCAAAAGAAGCCGATCGCAGGACGCTGATTCGTCGAGTCACCTTTGATCTGATCGGCCTGCCGCCAACTCCGGAAGAGATCGAAGCCTTCGTCAATGATTCTTCAGTAGATGCCTGGGACA
>CANHVD010000819.1 GCA_947463775.1 Planctomycetaceae bacterium
AGCGTTCGTCGATTGCAACCACACACTCCAGACCGCCTGCGACAGGTGGTATCGTTTCTGAGCCGCTGACCTTCATCCCGATCAGTTTATTGCGACTTGTTACAAGGAGCCTGCGTCCAGAGACGGTTCCTCGCAGGCCTTCGCCTGGGACCTCACCGACATTTGCTGCTTCTAACAACGAGATCTTTGCTTCGTTGGCCGCATCAACAATCGCGCTCGCCAGCGGATGCTTCGAATATCGTTCGAGGCTTGCGACAAGAGTCAGTACTTCGCGGCCGTCGAATCCAGCGACATTGATCTGTTCGGTGAGTTTTGGCTGGCCATAAGTCAGAGTGCCGGTCTTGTCGAAAATCGCAGTCTTGCACTGCGCGATCTGTTCCAGCGCGACGGGATTCTTGACGATGATCGCTCGTCGTGCACAGAGCGAGATCGAACCAATGATGGCAATGGGAATCGCCAGCAACAAAGGGCATGGTGTTGCAATCACCAGAACGGCTAAGAAGCGAATCGGCTCTCCGCTGATAAACCAGGCTAACGCTGCGACGACGAGAGCCACTGGCGTATAGATGGCACCAAGCTGATCTCCAAGGCGTTGCAGTTGCGGGCGTTTGCTTTCTGATTCCCGCATGACTTCCATGATTCTTGCATAGCGTGAGTCGGACGCGAGTTTCGTGGCGAGGATGGTTAGTGCGGACTCTCCATTGATCGCTCCGGAGATCACAGTCGACCCTGTTGTTTTGGTGATCTTGAACGGTTCACCGGTGAGGTAAGACTCATCCATTTCACCGTGCCCCTCGGTGACCGTCCCATCCACCGGGCAGAGATCGTGCGGATAAATCACCAGCGTGTCGCCGATGGCAATTTGCTCCAGTGACACGTCCGTAATCTCAATCCCGCTCTTTCGATGCGCGATCGATGGCATGCGTTTGGCAAGTGCAGAAAGCACGGATGACGCGCTTCGCAGTGCATAGCTTTCCAGCGCAGCCCCGCCTGCCAGCATAAGAACAATGAAGGAACCCGCTAGATACTCGCCCAACAGGACCGATGTGATAATTGAGATCCCACCCAACAAATCTGATCCGAATTCTCGTTTCCACATCTTCACTAGCAGATCGAAGATCATCGGCAGGCCACCGATGACAAGCGTGACCAACAGCGGGACGCGATTCCAACTGGGCGCTAGATGAAAGCCGAAACGCAGGACGACGTGAAGTAAGATTGCAGTCAACGAGAAGGCTGCAATAATTGTCGTTCGGCGATTCCAAAGCCGGAGCCAACTTGGTGATGGGGACTTGCTCGGCGGTGGTTCAATACGCATGGGATTCGACATCAATGCCCCCAACCTTCACTCAGCACAGCATCGATTCGTTTGATAGCCGCGCATGGCAAGTCCGGAATAGCGTATTCGGCTTTTGACGAGCGTATCATGGCGTTTCTATCTCCTGCATGGGGCGACTCTCATCCCTGACGACTGGTTCACGGGGCTGCCTCTGATAACGCAGGTCAGCATTTGAACCATGCAACCGCCCTGAACTTCCCGGCTGACAGACAACAAAAAAGCCGACATGGACCGAACCCTCGTTTGAAGGTTTAGTCCATGTCGGCTTACTCGTTAATTCGCCGGCCAGATTCTGGTCTGCGACTTATTTAGTCATCCGCAACTCTGTTCGATTAGCAGCTGTCCGAAGGCAGCTCGCCCAACGCCTCGATCCTAACGGCACCGAGCCAAACAACAATCGCAGTGTTCACTCCATTCCTGAATTGGTGCGATTGAGACGCTTGATAGCATTGGTCATGACGGACGAATCGTGAGCTTCTTCATTGAACATGGCTGGAACGTCCTGTTCTCCGCCCTCGTTGTCCCAGCGTTCGATCGCTCGTCGGTTGATAGATCGTGTTTCTCGCTCGCTCTGGGAAAGTGCCGGCGCGAATGTTGCACAGGCGGCGGAATTCCACAACGCAATCGCGGGTTCATCGAAACAATCGTGATCGTAGCAGAGGACACTCAACGAAGCCGTGTCGAACAAGAACTGCTGTGCGTGCTCAGCCGTTAACCCAAGCCACCGAGCAGCAAAGACACGACCAAAATGACTGTGACAAAACAGTGCAACGTTCCCTTTCAGCAGTCGAACGCGAGCAATCACTCGATCGGCGCGTGCTGAAATGTCCGCCGGCGATTCACCATTTGGAGAGCCATCGCGAAACAGGTTCCAACCTGGTCGCGAGGCCAACACGTCCACGGGAGTTCGTCCTTCATCGTCGCCGTTGTCCCATTCCGTGAGATCCGGCACAATTTCGGGCGTCGCGTTCAGACCGACCAACGCACACGTTTGCTGCGCTCGCGTTAACGGGCTGGTGAAGACATGAGTGAACGGGGTGTTCTGAATACGCAGTCCCAGTTCCCGCGCTTCGTCCTCGCCGTGCGTAGTCAGGGGAATGTCCGCTCGACCTGTGTATTGGCCAGAGAGTGACCAGGCGGTTTCGCCGTGTCGAATGAGAAAGATGCGAAGAGGTGTTCCCTGGCTGACTGTCACGTGGACGGCCTTTCCATCGTGGCTGAGCATTGACCTTCATTCCACTTCCAGTCGCGAATCTCCGGCATGTCCAGACCATACTTGCGGATGTAGACGAAGTGTTCTTGAAGTTTGGCGGTCAGCTGCTGTTTCAGGCGAGCACCCTTATCGCTGATCTGAGGCAGGCGGTTGATCGTGTCGATGACAAGGTGAAAGCGATCGAGATCATTCAGCACGGTCATGTCGAAGGTCGTCGTTATCGTGCCTTCTTCCTTGTAGCCGCGGACATGCAAGTTGCCGTGATTGGTTCGACGGTAGGTCAGTTGATGAACCAACGACGGGTAGCCGTGAAACGCGAAGATGATTGGCTTGTCCTTTGTGAACAACGCATCAAATGCCGCGTCACTCAGCCCGTGCGGATGCTCCGACGCCGATTGCAACTTCATCAGATCAACGACATTCACGACTCGCACTTTGAGTTCAGGCAGGTGTTCGCGGAGGATCGAAACTGCCGCCAGAGTCTCAAGCGTTGGCACGTCGCCGCAGCA
>CANHVD010000820.1 GCA_947463775.1 Planctomycetaceae bacterium
ACTGAGTTTCTGAATCCTCTGCTTCTATCTCGCGGATTGGTGACTCAGCAGGAGTTGACGGGGTATTTCGACGAAGTGACTCGGCGGAAAGTTTACCCGATGGCTCTGGGGGATCGCATGCGACTGTTGTTTCGTTGCGATTTCCCGAGTGTTTCGGACGTCTATGTTCGCAGCGTCTGGTGTGTCGGTGATTTGCTTCGATTCGGAGGCAACTTTGATCGCTTCGTGAAAGCTCGCGATCTGACCAAGCAGGAGGGCATTCTGTTCCGACATTGCCTGCGGATGATCCTGCTGTGCGGCGAATTCGCCTTGCTGGAACCACCTGGACTGGATCCCGTGGAATGGCGTCGCGACATGACCGAACTGGCCGCGATCCTGACCGACTCCTGCCGCGCAGTCGATCCTGGCAGCACCGATGAAGTGATTACAACACTGCGTGCGCAGGCCGAAGGACAGGATTTGCTCTAAACCACCGAGGGCAACGCTGAAGAGACGCAGTCGTTGACAGTGCTCGGCTGTTACCAAACCCCAGAAAACCGAACCGCCATGGGAGGCGTTGATTCGCGCTTGCCGAGGCTGCGATTCCGAAGAAGCACTTCCGTCGCCTCGAAGGCGATTTCAATTCCGTTCACGCATCACCCCTGCGCTGTGATGCGATTTGATCGGCGGTGAGAAGAGGCGGCTTGCAGAGTTGCTGGTAGTCCAATCTCCACTCGGAAGCGTTTGCGGAAGTTTTTTACGAGATCCAGCCAACTCTCCTCACTGCACTGCAAACGTTCCAGCATTGGATCAAGCCCTATCGGTATTGAGCCGCGTTTGTCAGTTCTCAGTTGACGGCCCGTCCAGTCCAGCAACTGCAGATACTGATCCAGTGCCATCGCAAGGCAACCCTTGTTTGAAGCTCGACGCGAGCTCGTTTTCTCCCGCACCTTCTTCCGAGGTGGATTAAGAGGCACCGGAGCCAGCCAGCCTGCTTTCTCCCCGTGCTCAATACGAACGTCCTGAGCATCCGCCGACGACACGTCGCCTGCCGACTGACGATCAGCCACTCGCTCTTTTACACTCGTGAAATCGCTGGCTTCCGGAGTCTTCGCAATACCGGCTCGAATCGGATTCAGATCCACATACACCATGCAGGCCGCGATCGCCGTTTCATCCAGAAGCGGCTGAGCCTTAAATCGCCCCTCCCAGAAATGGCCGGTCACCTTCTCCTCCTTGTTTCCCAGCCGAGCAATCGGTTCCGCAAGGCACTTCATAAACCACGACACGTTCGAAAGCCGCTTCCGCTTGTCCTTCAACCCGGAGGCATCGTTGCGGATGTGATTCAGTTCGAATTCCGTCGGCTCTTCAGGCGATTTGTCTTGTCGACGTCGCTGAGGAAACAGGTTCCACCAACGCAGAGCCACCTCATCATCGGACCACTTCTGCACGAGATCGGGTCGGGTTCGAGCCACCACATGCAGGTGGTTACTCATCACGGCAAAGCTCAGAACATCGACGGCAAAAATCCCCGCGAGCACTTCCAATCGATCACGAATCCACTGCTTGCGATGCGAGTAATCTCGACCTGTTTCTTCATCTCGCCCGCACAAATAAGTCCTCCGTACGCAGCGATTCACCAGATGAAACACCTGAATCTCTTCATCCGCAAAGATCTCCACTCGATTCACTCGTGGCACAACCGTCGCTCCATTGAAACGCCATGACCTGGATATCCAAAGCATAACGAATCCAACATCTCCATTCAAGTGCATGGCACCGACTATTCCCCGCCGACTACTGCCCCCCGACTATTCTTTTTTCCTCTCCGAAGGGGCGGAAGAATCTTCCGCTGGCGAAGAGGGAAACGGGCTGCTAGAGTCCTGACCGTTCTTGACCTTCAATGCAGGGATGCCTAATGAGTTCTTCCGGCCCGATGCCCGATGCGACATCTGTTGTTCGATCGGATTCTCCCAGATCCATGCTGTCCGTGGCGTTCTGGAGTTTTCTGCTCACTCAGTTTCTCGGGGCGTTCAACGACAACTACTTCAAGCAGATGGTTCTGCTGACGTGCGTGAGTCAGGTCGCCAAGGCTAAGGGCGAAAGCGCCCCGGATCGTCAGCCGCTTGCTCTGGCAGCATTTGCGATCCCCTTCATCTTGTTGTCGGGCCTCGGTGGTTTTTTGTCCGACCGATGTGCCAAGCAGCGCGTCATCGTCGGTTGCAAGATTGCGGAAGTGGGCATCATGGGCGTCGGGCTGATGGTCCTGCTGATCGACGGGCTGTCTGCGGACGCACAGTTGTTAAGCCTGATCGGAGTACTTCTGTTGATGGGGGCTCACAGTGCGATTTTTGCTCCGTCGAAGTATGGAGTGTTGCCGGAGCTGTTTCGCGAAGAACAATTGCTCCCGGTCAATGGTGCAGTGCAAATGACAACGTTTCTGGCGATCATCTTCGGGACGGCCGGAGCCGGGATTGCTCTGGATCAGATTCAGAGATCCATGTGGATTGGCAGCCTAATCGCGATTGGGATTGCCATCGTCGGTACGACAGCTTCGCTGCTTATTCCTCGCACTCCGATCGCCCAGCCGAATCTGACTTTGAAAATGGAAGACCTCTTTCTGCCGCGTGAGATCGCACAGTTGATTCGCCGCGACCGAGGGCTGCTGCTGGCAATTCTGATTGCTGCGATTTTTTGGTTTCTGGGCGGGGTGACTCAGATGTCAGTGAACACTCTGGGAAAAGCCACATTGAAACTCAGCGATACTCGAACCAGCCTGATGGTGGCCGGGATTGGTTTTGGAATCATGGCAGGCTGTATCATCGCGGGGTTCCTTGGAAAAGGGCAGAGCGGCCGGCGATGGGTGCTGATTGGTTCATGGCTGCTGTTGATGTCGTTGTCTCTGATTGCATTTCTGGGCAGCGGACTCGCAGGGACTGCAGTCAATGCCGAGGCTAAGGATCAGGCGATTCTTGTCAGCCTGCTGTCGGCCGACATGCTGGAGTGGAGTCTTCGTTTCAGCATGGTATTTCTGGGCGTTTCCGCCGGAATGTTCGTCGTTCCAGTACAGGTGTTTTTGCA
>CANHVD010000821.1 GCA_947463775.1 Planctomycetaceae bacterium
AGGCCCCGGTAAGGAGAATAGATGAACTTCAGGCCTGAAAGGCCGGCACATCACGTGATGTGTCGCCCCTCCGGGGCTTCAATAATGTTTGGATTACCTTCCGGTGGCTTACGCCACCGGCAGAGGTTGTTTCGGCCCATTCGGGCCTGGTTTGGTTCCACTACTTCTTCTTCGCCTGCTGACGCAGGACATCGAGTTTGCTCAGTGGTTTTCCGTCCTGATCGGTGACCAGCATTCCAGCAGGTTCAATTTTCAGAACGCTGCCACGGCCGACCAGCCACGACACGTTCTGACCGTCGATTTCTCCTGTCAGACGAACCATCAGGTCTGGAAAAGTTCCGATCGGGCAAGAGTCCTCCGGATTCAGGACAAAACGAATCTCGTTATCCGCACTCGCCACTTCGACCGTTGCTGCCGTGACACGATTCGGGAGTCCTTCAAGCACCGCAGTCAGCTTATTTGGCAACTCATCTCGTCGCTCCAGCACGCAGGACACTTCCCGAGTCTTTCCCTGCTCCGCGACAACTGGTTCTATGGTTCCGGCCACGGGAGCATTCGCAATTGTCAGCTCCACAAGATTCGAAGCCACGGCCGTGCGGGCCAGCGGCTTGGATCGACGGCTTCCACGTTCCCCCATTCCCGTGCGATCCGGCGCTGCATCCGGTGCCAGACCGGGTCTCGCCTCGGCACAGATCTGCCAAGTTCGAGGCGTTGCTTTCGGCCAGGCTCGCATCGTGTAACTGACTTGGGTTTCACCAGGAGGAATGATCACTTTGTCCGGGCCATCCACCCACGGTGGAAGGAACGGGAATGAAATTTCCAAAGGTGCATCAAAGCCCTCGGAGCGAGTCGCGATGATTTGCAGATTCACCGTTCCATCTGGAGCGAGGCTGGCGACCGGCTTCGCGAGACTGATCGAATAAGGCACTTCGTCGACCACAGCGACGGCTACACGATCCACTTCCGCCGACTGAAACAGCTGATCCGCAGAAGCCGCGACAAGATCGACCACCTGCCGAAACTGGCCGACGACGCTTCCTGCAGGTGTGATGGCCGACGCTTCGACATTCACAAGTCGGCCGGATGTTTCCGCCCCCGAGTCTGCTTCAATCACCATCGGCACCCAAAACCGGTCCGCAGGGATCACGGTGTTCGGCAAACTAACGCCATTAGGAAGTCCGCTGAGAGCCAGATTCACGTCACCGGAAAAACCACCTCGCTGACAGGCCAGAAACGTCACCACTCGATTGCCTCGCGGCACGGCAATCGACTGACGCTCCTGAGACAAACGGTTCGGGCGAGACAGAAACGCGGTGAGCCCCGGTTCAAACGGCGAGATTTCAACACGATAGAAGAACCCGTCACCGCCGTTGCCACGCTTGTCAGAAATCTGCACGATGTACTCTGACGAGGCAGGAAAGGTGACCGAGACTTGACTGTCATGGCTGATCCCGTCATCGCCGACGGCCACGATTGTTCCGTCGACAGCGCGGATTTCCAGCAGCGTATCGACCGGGCTTCCGAGTCGACTCGCAAACACTTCCACATCAAACTTCTGACCGGCTTCGGCACGAATGCGGAAGCAATCCACGTCACCCGGTTCCTGCAACAGGCCGTTCAGAGCGACAGGCAATTCGATGGCCGTGGAATTCAATTCCTCCGGCGCTGCATTCGGCTCTTGTTCCAAAGCGTTGCCAAACGGGTTCACTCGGAAAGGCAAACCGGTCGCAGAGGCCACACCGTTGTTCTCACAGAAAACCTGCGTTGGTCCGGCCGAGTGCTGCTGCAGTGAAAGTTCCTGAGAGATCGGACCGCCTGCGTCGCCACCGAAAGTGACGGCAACCGTCTGCCCCGCCTGACCGCCTGCCGGATAGACCCATTGCGGTGCTGGGAACGTTCCAATGTGCAAAGCGTACCGACTGGATTCATCGCCTTCGAAGTTCGATTCATGCAACTGAACGATGTAGTCACCGTCTTCAGGAGCGATGAGCGAAACCATCGGATCCTGCCGTCGCAACGATGTATCATCGACCGCTGCCAGCCATTCGCCGGTCGGGCTCATGACGTTCAGCACGGCATCCAGCATGGCTCCACCGGCTCGCATGGCCTCGGCTTCTGCTGACAGTCGATCGCCTTTCTTCAGCGAGACACGAAAGCTGTCAACGTCTCCTGCTTCTATGGTGCCAACCACCGTGTGATTGAGTCCCAGTGGCTGAGCATCTTCCGCAGCATCATTGGTTTCCAGCTCGAGGATCACAGGCAGTTTCGAGATCCCAATCACATGCAGCTCTGAGATGCCTTCGGAAGAGCGAATCCGAAGTGGATGCATGCCGGGAGCACAATTGTCTGAGGCGATCAGATGCACGATCAGTTCATTGTCTGATTTCGGCTCCAGACGTTCGCATGTGATGTCAGGGTTGTACAGCATCACTTCGGCAGCATTCTGCAGGCCAGCTCCGACGATGGTCAACGGGAACGAAACTCCCCGCTGCCCGGCCGCAGGAAAGAGCCGTTCCACAGACGGCGGAGCAGCCTGCAGAAGCTGTGATGTGGATATCAGAATGAGAAGGACACTGCATCGAAGAAACATCATGCGTACCTCTTGAGATTCTCTGACTCTGGCGAGCGGCAGGGCGTGAGCCCTCCGAGCATTGCCCTGAAACGATGGCGTATGCGGAAGGAATAACAGGAAGACACTCGGAGGGCTCACGCCCAACCGCTCGCCTTTCGAATTCGTCTACGCCAGCAAATCGCTCTCGACGCTTCCATTCATCACAATCGACTGCGGCCGATCGCCAGGTGACATCAGAGACCTCGACGCATCAATCCCCAGCAGGTGATACATCGTCGTTGCATAGTTCTCGATCGACAGCGGCTGTTCAGCCACTTCGCCAGCCAGTGCGTCGGAGGCCCCGAAGACATGACCGCGTTTCGTGCCGCCGCCAGCCATGACGATGCTGAAGACTCGAGGCCAATGGTCTCGACCGCCGCCCGCGTTGACTCTCGGCGTTCTTCCGAACTCGCTGGTGATCAGCACAAGCGTTGAATCCAGCAGCCC
>CANHVD010000822.1 GCA_947463775.1 Planctomycetaceae bacterium
GATCTGCCCTTGGAGCTACCGCTGACATCATGGAAGAATGATTATGTTCCCGATCCGGACCCCACGAAAACAATTCTTGGCGATGTTCAATGGAAGTGGCTGGAAGAGCGTCTGAAGGAACCCGCCGATCTGCGCATCATTGGCAGCAGAATTCAGTTTTCGCATGAGTATAACGGCTGGGAATCCTGGACCAACTTTCCTCGCGAGCTGCTGAAGATGGTCGAATTGATCAAATCAACTCAGGCCAACGGAGTCGTCTTCATCAGCGGCGATGTCCACTGGGGCGAATTGTCGGTGCTGCGACCGAAGGATTGTTATCCCATCTATGACCTCACCGCGAGCGGACTCAATCGCGACTGGGACATCATAGAACCCAACCGCAACCGCGTTGGTGAAGCGTGCCCCGATTTCCACTTCGGAATGCTCGACATCGACTGGTCCGGAAATCCCTCCATCACCTTCCGCATCCACGACATGACCGGCCGCGCCCGAGTACGAAAGTCGGTGAAATTGAGTGAGTTGAAACTGTAGCCAGAAATGCCCTCAGGTCTGGCATGTGTGCAATCGCGTGTTTGGGCATGGCCACAAAGATCGCAAAGGTCACAAAGAGCGTGGTGCCAATGACAGACTCTGCTGCCAACTCAGATGAACGAGAACGCCACAGTGCCTTCAAACGCGGCGACGTCCTCATCTTTGTTGTATTTCCGATCGCTTTAATTCTCGGCTTCCTGCTCTTTCTGTGGTGGCGGAAAACATCTGCCGACCCGAACCTGCGACTGGTGGCTCAAGTAACGGATGACATTTCCGTGGAACTCGTGGCCGTAGCGAGCCAGAATCAAGCCATCGCCGGCCCAAAGATATGGTGGAAGCCGAATGGCCTTCCCGCTCCAGAAGTGAAAGAAAACGCCGCAGGGAGAACAACTGGAAGTCCTGACCCTGTTTTCTGTTTTCTCTACCACTGCAAAGATAAACGACCTGGGAAGAACGCGGAGGTCTCAGGACCTGCGGCAGGTTCTGGCAGCTCGATGTCGGAAACTCTGCAAGGCGGCAACGGGAAGCAAATCATCGTATTCACCAATGCAAAGCCCGATTTCTGGAACTCAGTGAACGCGGGGGTGCGAATCTCTACTGAGGGCGATCAGTACGTCGGGGAGCTGACTCCGGGAAACGCAAAACTATCGACGCTGGTGGGAGGTCGTGCGGCGACAATCGAGGTTCTCAGTGGCAAGACCCTGACCGACGTTACGAAGTATCTCTCATCCCCCTGTGCTCTCGAAATCACAGAGCCGAGCATGTCTGAGTGGAAAACCAACTCCAGATTTTCCATTGAAGTCTTCGACGAAGCAGGTAAGAAGGATCCGTCCGTTTCTATGCAATCTGTTTCGAAGCAAGTTGGGCCGCAACGCAACGATTATCACCACCTGTATTACTTTAACTGCGTCACATGGTCTCGAATTGTTATCCATCGTAAGGTCTATGATGCTCACGTAACGTTTGAGTCCGTCTCGGCTCAACTGAATTCCATCACCTCGCCACGAATTGGCGAAGTCAGCAACGCCAGAGAGAGATGAGTCGTACTTGCCCCGGCAATTTTGCTTCCGGGCAATCATCACGGCGCCGCATTAACTATTTTTCAATGGCACTCCACTGCTTCAGACCGACGACAGGTAGTGCGAATGCTGCGGCTTCGGGCCATGCTGGTGTGTCGGCTTTGCGGAATAGTTCGTAAAGATGGCGTGGGCGATCGGGTTCAGAAACGGTTCCCGGTTTATTCGTCCACAGTCCCAGTCGCAGGCCGCCTTCGTGAGCGTGATCAACATGGCGATGCCAGATCAGAGCGTCAATGCCGGACTGGCGAGCGACTTTTTCCCAGACATATGCGAAACCGGCCGCCTGCAGAGTTTCCCCGTCCTCGGTTTGAAGGCAATGCAATCCCTGTTCGCTGAGAATGATGCGACGAGGCTTCTCCTGCCAAAGTAATTCCGCGCTTTGCAATGATTCGCAAAGCACTTCAAGATTTTTGAAGGTGATATGCGGCGAGTCAGGAGTACGCGTTGCCTGCTTGTCGAGCCATGTGCGTGGATTGCCCAAATCATCCGGATAGGGATGATGAGCGACATGCCATTCGAAGTCGCCTCGTTCCCGAGCCACTCGAGCAAACTCATTCAGAAAGTCTCGTGTGGGGTATGACTCCTGGTCAGAAACGCCCGGCATCCGCGCTGTCCAGAAATGATCGAACGACAAATAGCAGCGACCGTGATCGGAATACTCGCGGACCGAATCGTGAGTGGCTCGCACGGCTTTTTCATATTCCGACGCGGCTTCGACCATTGGCATCTGGCCAAGGTTGTACCAGATCTTTTGTGAGTTCACTTCGTTTCCAACGATCCAGCCCCGGATGCGTCCTGATTCCGGGTGATGCCCGCTGTAACGTTCTGCGAGAAATGCAATGATTGCTCGATATGTCCGAAGACCTTCTTCGCTGGCCGTGTTGAAGCCCGCAATTGTGAACTCGCCGCTTGCTTTCGGATGCAGCATGATCGCATCGCGGGCTGGATCGCGAGAGGGATAGGCCAACAGGATGGCGTAGACAACGATGTTTGCTTCGCTTAGCGGCTGAATTTGTCGGTCTAGACTTTTTGCGTAATCACCGTTGATTAGCCACTCCCGGTCTCTATGCTGAAATCGGATCGTGTTATCGCTGGGTTGCAGTTGAAGCAACGCGGTCAGATTGATGTTGATGCCAGCATGATGAATTCCCAGTGCAATTGCGTCGTCAACCATTTGCACCTGCAGTCCCTTTTTTCCGGGGGCCTGCGGAAAGGGCTGAGATTTCAATTCGTCAGCCATGGTCATCGCCGATTGAAGGCTCAGAAGCATCAACGCGCTGAGAACGATTGCTGGAGTGCGATCCAAAACGTGCATGAAATTGACTTCAGGGAAATGGACTGAGTTTGGTGACGTACTTGATGTGACATCTCCGAGTCAAACCCGAAGTCGTCAATCGTGTTGATTGACTCACGCCTTCGATCCGCATCAAATGCTGTGATGGGA
>CANHVD010000823.1 GCA_947463775.1 Planctomycetaceae bacterium
GATGGCAGAAGAATCCCAAAGCCAATGGCCAGGATTGCACTCCGTCGAACAAGCGAATTCCAGAAAGAGCTGGTCCAGCGTTCGGTCATCGTCACGGCTCCGTGTATGCAGTAGAACGTCTGAGCAAAAGATTGCCGCAGATGATAACCTCTACACGCACGACCGGAAGTGAGGCAGACGTTGAGACGGCTGCTGGCTGCAATTGAATCCCGTCGACGGAGCGACGGGCGTACAGTAATTTCGTCGCTCCGTCGACGGGACTACGCCGCATCCTCGCGAGCAATGGTCTGGATTCGTCCCTGAGCAAGCCGTACCGTGCGGTGAGCCTGGGCGGCGATGGATTCGTCATGAGTCACCATCACGATGGTCAACTGCTGGTTCTCGTTCAGTGACTTCAGCAGATCCATGATACCTCCGCCGGTGCTGGCGTCGAGATTTCCGGTTGGCTCATCGGCCAGCAGAATCTCCGGACGACCAACAAGTGCGCGGGCAATCGCGCCTCGCTGCATTTCTCCGCCAGACAATTCTGACGGGCGATGCTTAATGCGGTGCTCGAGCCCAACCTGCTGGATCATGCTCATCGCCGCTTCACGAATTTCTTTGCGATGACGCCAGTAGCCCAGAATCGAATGGCGAATCATCAACGGTGTCATTACGTTTTCAAGCAGTGACAGTTCGGGCAGCAAGTGATAGAACTGAAATATGAAACCGAAGACATGATTTCGCAGCTGATCTCGAGCCGCCTGGTTGAGATTATCGATGCGATTCCCATCCAGAATGACTTCACCCACATCCGGCGAATCCAGCAGCCCCATCACATGCAGCAGCGTGCTCTTGCCTGAACCGCTCTGGCCGATGACAGAGATGAATTCACCCCGATGCGCAGTCAGGCCGGCTCCCTGAAGAACCGGAACCTTATGCTCGCCCCTGAAGTACGACTTCGTAATCGCTTCGGCGGAAATCAGGGGACGATTCATTTTCAGAGTCTCTGCCATGGCAAGATTCTTTGACTGAAGGAAAAACCAAGCAAGCTTATACTTTGGATCGTGTAATTTGAGGCCGTGTCTTCGCGGGAGTCTTCTTTGAGTAACGCCTCGATCGTAGCCGCGTACAGGAAATTTGTGCCCGAAACCAACTACTCAAATCGCAACGCGCGGACCGGATGCAGCCGAGCTGCTCGACGAGCAGGCAGGATACTGGCCAGCACGGCGATACTGATGGCACCAAACGCGACAGCGATCACCATCATTGGACTGACGCTCGTTGGGATCTCGAAGAAGTAATAAATCTTTTCGTCGAAAACCTTGCGTCCCGTGATCCAGCTCAGCCCATCCTCAATCTGATTAATGTATCTCACAAACAGCAGACCGATCGCGACGCCGGCCAGGCTGCCGACGATTCCCAGGCCAAGACCATAAGACAGGAAGATTGACATCACGCCATTTGAGCTGGCTCCGAGCGATTTCAGAATGCCGATGTCTCGTGTCTTCTCCACAACGATCATGTAGAAGATCGCCAGGATACCAAAACCCGCAACGGTGATGATCAGAAACAGCAGGACATTCAGGATCGCTGTTTCAACTTCGACGGCGGACAACAGCAGTCCCTGTTTCTCTTCCCATGTTTTGATGGAAACCTGCCCCGGCGGAAACGAACGTTCCAGAGCAGCAATCACTTTCGGAGCATCAGCGTAATCTTTCAGCTTGATGTGTATTGATGTGATCGAATTATCCAGATGCATGCCTCGGCTTTTCTGCAGCTCATTGATATTCATCAGGACGATGCTGGTGTCGTATTCGTTCATACCACTTCTGAACATATCAACGACAGTCGCGTTAATTCGCACAGGCTCTGGAGGTCTTCCTGCAGTCACCGTGCTGACGATGACATCATCGCCCGGGTTCACCATCATCACTTTTTCCAGCTTGCCGGTCTCCGGGTTCTTTGCTTGAAAGCTGACCAGTCCTTCACCAAGAAAGATTCGAGCAGGAAACGGCTCTGTGCGAACAGTGCTTTCGATCGGAGGCTCGGGAAGTTCATTCAGAAAACTGTCCTGAATGATCCCGTCCTTGATAACAGCATCTTCTGCGGGCGGTGTTTCATTCGCCGCAGATTCGCTGTCAAACTCAGGTGCAGCCGTTTCTTTTGTCGCATCCGCAGCGACTGGCACCATCTCATCAACGGAAGGCTCCTCAGGCAGATACAATGATCTCTGTTCCAGGACCGCCTTACGGTATTCGGCCGCTTCCGGAGTCAATTCCCACGCCACCGGCGTTTCGCGACTGCGCAATGCTTCACGAATAACAACACCGTCTTCGATCACCGGATTAAAGCTGTCCAGATAATCTCTCAGCGGTCCGACAGACGACTTGCCCTCAGGATCAATCCCCTGAATCTGCACGGCTGAAGTGTAGCTTTCGCCGGTATATGGATCCCTGAAGCTGATCATACCAGGGATCTCGATGGTCGGAGTCATCGCCGCGATGTATTGACCGGCGGCTCCCTCCACGAGCTCCATCTGCGCCCGAGCATTCTCGACGCCCGACATACTGCGGGATTCGATCACAATGTCGGCAATGAAGTTGTGCAGGCGGTCACGCATTTCTGTTGTGAAGCCAGCCATAACGCTGTTCACAACAATCATCGTCGCAACACCCAGCATGACGCTGATAATGCACGCCAGAGCGATGTATTTGGTTCGCAGATAACGAACACACAGCAACAACTTGTACATCGAACGCACTCCGTTGCGGACGGGAACTTTCAGCCCAACCAATTGTACAACCGTGACAGGCCTCACCCTTTAAGGGTTCGGCCTGTCAGAATTTCAGACACTCAGCCTTCCTGCTGTGCTGTCTTTTCCTTACCTGTTTTCTTGTCAACCGGCACTTGATCTTCGTGGCGAGTCAACGGGAAGAAAATCACATCCTTGATCGCATGACTGTTCGTCAGCAACATCACCAGGCGATCAATCCCGATCCCGAGACCTCCAGCTGGTGGCATTCCGACCTTCAGTGCTTTGACGAAATCATGATCCATTTTGGCCATGGA
>CANHVD010000824.1 GCA_947463775.1 Planctomycetaceae bacterium
CTTGGCGGTTTTCTGAACTTTGCTGTGGAGAAGCAGCAGTCGGCGGAAATGAGTCAGCGACTAAAAGTCAAAGCTCCGCATGATCAGTATCGAGTTGGAAATTTGTCCGGCGGAAATCAACAGAAAGTCGTGCTCGGAAAGTGGCTGGCACTAAAGCCACGAGTCCTGCTGCTGGATGAGCCGACTCGCGGGATCGATGTCGGCGCCAAACAGGAAATCTATCAGCTGATGGATGAGCTGGCGGGGCAGGGGATTGCTGTTCTGTTTGTCAGCAGCGAAATGGAAGAGATCATCGGGATGAGTGATCGCGTGATTGTCATGCATGAAGGACGCATCACTGGGGAACTTACCAGAGAACAGCTATCTGAGGAATCGGTGATGCATCTGGCCACGGGGCACAATTGATCTGAACCGCTCGCCTGAAGTTTATCGAGAAGTGCAGGGTAACGATGAAGGGTAAAGTGCTGGGGATTTTTGGTGTGTTGGTCGTGCTCTGCACGTGCCTCGCTTTTGCTACGTCCGATCCATGGTGGAATTTAGGAACGTCCAAGTTCCTGCAACCCGGCAACATCCAGAATCTGCTCAATCGTTTGTCATTGTTCGGCATTCTGGGCATTGGCGTCGCGTTCGTAATCATTACCAGCGGTATTGATCTATCGATAGGCTCCACGGTTTGTCTTTGTGGCGTGTTGCTGTCAATTCTGCTGAAGGTTGATTATCAGCCGTCTGAACAGATCTCCGTGAGTCAAATTGTTGCCTCGGAGAAAATGATCATTGCGGATGCAGCGGCCGGGGAATTGAAACCCGGAACGACGTTTCGATATACCGGTGGAGTTGGCTCAGGTCTTGTCCTTACGACGGAATCATCATCGATCTCCGACGGGGCACTTCGAATTCGCATCAAAGAAAATCTGACTCGCAATGAAAAGGATGGTCGTCTTGTCCTGGCCTCGCCTGTCATTCGCACCGAAACCGGGGATGCCGTCGTTGCCGAGGTTAGCTCTGACCTGAATGTGAATGTTGGCGATCAACTGCAACTCGTGAAAGCTGACGGAGCCGTAACGACTCAAAAGGTGTCGAACGTTGAGACGGCCGGGGAAGTAAAACGATTGACTCTGGCAAAAAATCCGGGCGAAAAATATCAGGCCGATGCCTTTGCAATCGTACTACAACGTCATCAGAGAACCTCGATCCCGGTTGCGATTCTGATTGTGCTGCTGGTGGCAACGGCGCTGGGGTTGGTCCATGGTCTGCTGGTGACAAAAGTCAAGCTGCAGCCGTTCGTTGTTACGCTCTGTGCATTGCTGATTTACCGTGGCGTTTCACGATGGCTGACGAATGATAACCCGGCTGGATTCGGTGAACTCCAGGAAGTTCTGGGGCCCGTGGCCTCGGGGCGCGTTGGGCTGTTGTTTCGCGGGCAGGAAATGGTTTTCGGTATTCCAGTACCATTCTTTCTGTTGACCGCGATCGGAGTCGTTGCGTCCGTTTTTCTCGGCCGAACCATCTGGGGACGATACCTTCTGGCATTGGGACGCAATGAGGAGGCGGCTCGATTCAGCGGAATCAACACGGGCCGAATTACTCTAATGGCCTATGTGATCTGCACGGTCCTCGCAGCGCTGGGCGGCATGCTGTTCGCGCTGGATTCAACGTCGGTATCGCCATCGAGTTTCGGGAATTCCTATGAGTTGTACGCCATCGCTGCGGCCGTGTTGGGAGGCTGTAGTCTACGTGGCGGAGAAGGTTCAATTCTGGGAGTTGTGATTGGGACAGCGGTCATGCAGGTTTTGAACAACTTGATAACGCTGCTGAAACTTCCGCAGCAGCACGAAACAACGATCATCGGGGCTGTGATTCTGATTGGCGTGATTGCCGATGAAATCGTGCGGCGAACGGCCGCAAGACGCAGGCTGAAACAAAGCATCAGCGGCTGAGGCGATGGGGCCGGATTAGATCCGGTTCGACGCACCGCGACTTTTTCATTAAGCTTCGCCCGAAATTTGAACCGACCGCATCACGTTTTGAACTGTAATCGCAGCCAATGACCACAGAACTTCCAAAAGCCTACGAACCAGCCGCCGCACAGACTCGCTGGGTTGAACACTGGCTCAGCCAAGGATATTGCAACGCAGAACCCACTCCGGGCAAAGAGCAGCACACGATCATGATCCCGCTGCCGAACGTGACCGGAGCCCTGCACATGGGGCACTGTCTGAACGGCACAATTCAGGACTTGTTGACTCGCTGGCGACGAATGCAGGGGCGAGCCGCTCTGTGGATGCCCGGCACCGACCATGCGGGCATCGCGACTCAGGCGGTCGTTGAACGCCGGATGCTGGAAGAGGAAAAATTGACTCGCCACGATATCGGCCGCGAGGCTTTGGTCGAACGTATCTGGAAGTGGAAGAATGAGTACGAGGGACGCATTCTGAATCAGCTCAAGCAGATCGGTTCAAGCTGCGATTGGCGTCGAGTACGGTTCACGCTGGATGAAGTCTGCAGCAAGGCCGTTCGTCGAACATTCTTCAAGATGTTCAGTGACGGACTGATCTACCGTGGTAAGCGACTGGTGAACTGGGACACCTATCTTCAGACGGCCGTCGCGGACGATGAAGTTTATACGGACGACATCGCCGGGCACTTCTGGACGATGAATTATCCGGTGGTCGACGACTCCGGAAAACCAACCGGCACTCGTATCTCGTTTTCAACCACTCGCCCCGAAACGATGCTCGGCGATACTGCTGTTTGCGTTCATCCCACGGACGAACGTTACACGGATCTTGTCGGTAAGCATGTGATGATTCCGGCCAATGGCCGAATTATCCCGATCGTTGCAGATGCATTGCTGGCCGACAAGACTTTGGGAACTGGTGCCGTGAAGGTAACTCCTGCGCATGATCCCAATGACTATGCCTGCTGGTCTCGTAACAAGGACAAGATGGGTGAGCCGATCAACATCCTGAATTCGGATGGCACGATCAATGAAAACGGCGGCGAGTATCAGGGTCTGGATCGTTACGAAGCTCGCAAGCGAGTCGTTGCGA
>CANHVD010000825.1 GCA_947463775.1 Planctomycetaceae bacterium
TGGCCAAAGGAGGAATCGAGTAAACTCGACTAGTGCTAAGCAGAATAAACCCGGCCCGATGTTGCTTGCAGAACTCGAGCAAATTGATGGTGCCCAGCAAGTTATTCTCGATGAGCTGTCTGCTGGGCGATCCTCCGGACACACCAGCCAGAACACTGGCATTAGCGGCTGCATCAATTACGAAATCGACGGGACCGATGCCTTCGAGATCCGATGGACTGCGGATATCACCGTACAGAATTCGGCAGCCTTTCCGAATGAGTGGATCGCGGTTTCTCCAACTACCACTGCGAGAAAAATTGTCGATGCCGACGATCTGAATTTGTGAGTCTGTTTCGAGCCAGTGCTGAGCAATCTGGCTACCAACAAAACCACAGATACCAGTGATGAGGATTTTCATAAGTATTCAGTTAGCAGTAGTCTGTTGGCAGGACCTCGGGATCACAGACATCATCATCCGTGGGCAACACGCTTCCTGCCTATAGCTTCTCGACAAGTCCAGGTATCTTCTGAAACGGCCGAGCACAGTTTTCCCAAGTCAGCGTGGCCGCACGCAGGCGAGCCTGTTCGGACCAATTTTGCCACTGCTTCTGATCGGTCAATGCGGCTTCAAGAGCATTCGCGGTCCATTCCGGATCACCAACAGGACCGAACTGCCCAGCTGGCTTACAGACTTCAGCGATTGCGCAACAATCCGTACTCACAACCGGGGTGCCGAACGCCATCGCTTCAGCGGCGGGGATACCAAATGATTCGCAACTGCTCATGAGACTGAAGACTTGACTGGTCCCATACAGACGGTGTAATTCTTCGTCGCTGACTCTCCCCAATATGCTGACTGAGTCCTGCAATGCCAACCCCCGAATCATCCGTCGGATTTCCTGCTCGTGACTGACATCCGGCCATGGACCGACGAGCTTCAAGGTTGCGGAAATCTCGCGTTGACGGAGCAAAGCAACGGCCTTGACCAAGGTCTCGGCCCCCTTCCATGGAGCCATCGCTGACACGGATAGAATTGACAGTGGCTCGCGTGGTGCTCCCTCAAGTTCTCGCGCAGCCTGATAGGTATCTTCATTGAGGCCCACGTAGGCAATTTCCGAGCGCGTTTCCTGAACCCCCGGGTTACCTCGCCGATACAAATCTCGCAAGTGTCCTGAGATATAGATCATCATCGCGGAATCGCGAAAAGCTCGCGTGTAGCCCGATCGCTGCAGGCGGGCCTTGAATCGTTCTTTCCAGTTCTGATGAGCTGCGGGAACATAGCACCAAGGGTTCTGGCAAAGCGTGATCTGCGGCACTGGGCAATTTGGCGTGATAGCCCCGGAAACCGTTAGCACCAAATCCGCCTTTTGCTGACGCACGACCTGTGGCAGCTTTGTGGCTTCCCACAGAGTTCGTTTCGCCCAGTGTTTCAGATTATCCGGCAAACAAATCGTGCTGACTCCCTGCGCGGTGATCTCCGCCGGAGGCTTTTCACTCTCGTAATGGAGGATCACCAACGCATGATTGGGCGTCATCCATCGCGTGAATGGCCGAAGGAAACCATAAACCACGTGCTGTCCGCTCATGGAACCGATGGACAACGTATTCACCAGAAGTCGCACAGCAGCTTGCCTGTCACAAAGTTTAATGGGAGGTCCGTTGATTCAGCCACGCATTGTGAAAATGACCAAGCGTCTCCAGGTGTAGTTCCACAAGGTGATTTACTTCGTCATCACTCAAGGGCTCATCATGCGGAACGAACACCTGACACTGCAAAACACGCTCAAAGGTTTCAGCTGTCGACGATTGCTCAGCGCCTTCAGGAAGTTCATAGGTTAAGCGACCGTTCAGCATTGAACGAAAGGACTGATCTTTCTGTTCTTCCGGAGCAGTCTGCAATTCCATCCGAGGTGGCGGAATCAAAGAACCGTCCTGATCAAAAAGCGAAAACAACAGCGTCGCCTTCTCGTGCGTGGGTTTCTCCAGTGACGCCAACACAACTGCAACCGTGTCGGATATCCGGATTACTCTACGATCAGCCAGTTTCCATCCGATCGCCTGATAGCACACCGTCAATTCGTGCCAGGACTTCCAGTCGGCCTGATCAAAAGCAACAAGTGCTTCCAGTTGCTGCTTACGATAGTTCCAGGAATGCGTCCACCAGAACTGCCATTCCGGCAATTCCTCAGACGGCAAAGCAGGCTGAAAGCCTCGGCAATTCCAGCCAAGGATCTCGTCCGGTAAGTCGTGCTTTTGAAGAATCAGGTCACCTCGTTCCGGACCGGGTGTCAGCCTTTCTGGTTGACGATTCAGAATCTGGATTGCAACAAATCCAGCCACAATAAACAGTAGCCATGTACCTGTCCGAGGCTGTTGCAATTTAGCCTGTTGTTCAATCATCGTCATCAAGCAGCAACGCAGGCCATCGAAATTCATCGCATGGCCGCACGCGGCCGATTATGGCCTCGACGATCCAATTACGACCTGCGAGTCAACGCTTCCTGATCTTCATCGACCATGAGTTTAACCAGACCATCAAATGTTACTGAACGTTGCCAGCCCAGCTCTATAACAGCCTTTTGCGGATTGCCCAACAACTCATGGGCATCAGCCGGTCGTTTAAATCGGTTGTCGATTTTCACATGATCCTGCCAGTTCAGGCCAACGTGCGCAAATGCAACCTGCAACAGTTCGCGGATCGTATGTGATTCGCCGGTCGCCAGCACATAATCATCCGCTTTGTCCTGCTGGAGCATCAGCCACATGGCCTGTACAAAATCTTTGGCATAGCCCCAGTCACGGGCGGCGTCGAGATCTCCAAGACTCACCGACTTCTGTAATCCAGCCTTGATGCGCGCGGCGGCAAGTGTCACTTTGCGAGTAACAAAGTTCTCGCCTCGCCGAGGACTTTCATGGTTGTAACAAATCGCGTTGCAGAAAAAGAGACCATGCGCTTCGCGATAAATCTTTGTCATCTGCGTGGCGAATGCCTTGGCACAGCCGTACGGTGAATTCGGATTGATAGGCGTTGATTCATCCTGAGGACTGACGGTCGGCGTCCCGAA
>CANHVD010000826.1 GCA_947463775.1 Planctomycetaceae bacterium
GAGACATTTGTCGGAATCGGCTGAAACTCACCTCGAATCTCAGAAGGTGCATCCATCTTCAGATCGTACATATCCTGATGCCCAGGAGCACCGCACATGTAGATCATGATCACTGCTTTGTGCGACTTCCTGATCCCTGCCAATTGTTCGGCCTGCAACAACTGAGGCAGCGTAAGACCGCCGAGTGTTAAAGCTCCGAGGCGGAGCGTATCTCGACGAGTCAATCCATCGCAAAGCGTACTGCGGCTATGACCGAAGATTGAGAGCATGAGCAGGGTCTCTCGATGTTATGGGTGGGCAAGAAGCTGGTAGGCAATACCGCCCTGAGGCAGCATTCTGTGAAAAGCCTACCATAAGAATCGACCGATCGGAACTTCTTCCTGCAGATCGACTGCCGAAACGTCCAATATCTGCTGCTCGCCAAGCCTAATTCAATGGTTTCCATTGAGAAAACGTGGCCGCTTGCCCAACCCGATTTCCTTCGGCGTCAACCAGATTCCAGACGATCGCCTCTTCTATCAGGAATCGTTTTCCAGAGCTGCTGATGCGAACACCTCGATAATCGTCAACGTAACCATCTCTGGCAGCACGAGCCATCAATTGAGCACGCTCATCGCGATGCATTGGTTCAGCGGTCAACCTCGAAGGCATTGAGGTCAACGTGGGAACATCCATTTCCCAAAGCCCCAGAGCCGTCCGATTCCCGTAGTTCAAAATGGGATCGTCCTGAGTCGCATGCGAGACAACAACGAACGGCGCCTCAAACACGGCTCGTGCTTCATCGATCGGATCACCCAACCGTTCAATCAAATCTCTTCCGACAAATCGCCGAAACGAGTTCAACAGGATCTGAGTATGCTCTACCCAGTTATTCTCAAGCCATGGCTGTGCAGCAGACATAGACTATCATATTCCAACAAGAGTCAGCGCGAAAAAAATCCTGCGATGTACCAGTTTGCATCGTCCCGGGAACTCACGATTAAATCCCGGAGGATTAAGTTACTCCGGTTTATTCTCTTCAACATCTACGCCGGTCGCACCGTCCGCTAATCTCGGTGGAGCTGGTCCCAGATACTGATAGTACTGGCATTCAAGCCGACCATTATAAAGTTTTCTGCGACGCGGAGCTCGACGACCGAAATGTTTCTCAAACCACTGATTGGACGTGATTACATAGACGCCCCAGGTTGGAAGCAAATCACAAATCCGTCCCAGTTCGCGATAGACGGCTTCAACTTCCTGCTGATCGCCCATCCGTTCTCCATAAGGCGGATTGCAGACAATAACGCCATACTCACGATTTGATTTGAACTCACTGATTTCCTGCACGCGAAACTGAATGTCGCCGCTGACGCCGGCTTCCGAAGCACTTCGTTCGCAAAGTCGCATGGCTGCGGGGTCATGGTCATAACCCAAAATTGGCTCAGGCATCCTTGGCAAACGCAAATCCTTAGCCTCGCTGCGAACATCCTTCCACATCTTGCGGTCCATCCACGGCCAGTCTTCGGCCAGAAAGGAACGCCCCGATCCGGGAGCAATATTGCGCCCAATCATTGCAGCTTCAACGGGGAGCGTTCCACTGCCACAAAAAGGATCAACGAATTGGCGATCACGGTTCCAGTAGCTCAACTGAATCAACCCGGCGGCCATCGTTTCTCGCAGCGGAGCAGGTCCGGCGTATTCTCGATACCCTCGTTTATGCAGCCCGTCTCCTGACGTATCGATGGTTAGCGTCGCCACATCGCGAAGCAGGGAAACCTCAACGGGGAACTCTGCTCCCGTCTCTTCAAAGCGAAACCGGTTGTACTTCTTCTTCAGACTTTCAACGATCGCCTTTTTGACAGCCCCCTGCACTGCCGGCACAGCGTGCAGTCTTGATTGAACACTTCGGCCCGCTACTGGAAATTTAGCGTCCACGGGAATGTAATCGCTCCACGGCAGATCGACCGTCTTATCAAACAATGCACCAAAATCAGGAGCTTGAAACTCACCGACTTTGATCAACAATCGATCCGCACTTCTCAGCCACATGTTGCAGCGTGCAATATCTCGTTCATCTCCGGAAAAATGAACTTTGCCATCCAGAACGCGCAGCTCGGTATAGCCCAGCTTTTCGAGTTCTCTGGAAACGACAGTCTCAAGGCCAAAAGTGGTCGTGGCAATCAATTCAAAACGTGGCATGGCTGAATCATAGGGGCAGGAGGAGCGGGAATGCGAAACACTGCGAATACATCTTCCGCCGCAGCACTGATTCCGTCGATGGCCGAGTTATCAAAGATCGGAGACAGGCATAGTTCAGACTCCGAGCCGGTGGGATTGAACGATTCCGAAAGAGCCATGTCAATCGACGATGGTTCGCGATCAAACCAATTGCCGGGAATGGTGTCGAGAAGGACGACACTCACCTTGCAGGGTCACGAATCACGCGAGCCAGAAACAAACAGCCTGCATCACAGCCCCTCTGACCTCACTCTTGTCCAGTTTCACGGTATCCCTGTTGACTTTGCGGCTGGCAATCAGCCCCTGCGATGGTTCAATCCGGAACTGTCATTCGCTAAAGTCCCATCATGATGATTTTACTTCAGCAACCTGAACCTGAATCGGCAGTGCCGTCCGTCGCTGCCAGTGCCGCCTCGCCTTCGCCAACTGAGGTCGGCACTCAGGTCGATTCGCAGTCTTTTCAGACGACTGAATTGGACTTGCCAGAATCGACCGCCGGAATTCTGCTGCTGTTCGTCGGCCTTATTTCGCTGCTGGCCCTGACGGTCAGAACCTCACTGCGAGACTCGCGATTCCTGAGTCGACAGGCACGGATCGTATTGCTCGTGCCACGTTTGTTTGTTCTGGCCCTCGTCCTGTTTATCGTGCTCAATCCGCAGCGTCGAACACAACTCAGTCGAGTCGAGAAATCTCGCGTTGGAATTCTTCTGGATACCTCATTGTCCATGGCGTTTCCAGCCATGGACGCAACTTCGACTCCAGAGAAAACAGACAGCAAAGCGGAACCTGCATCAACCACTCCAAATCCTGAGGTCAATTCCCGGGC
>CANHVD010000827.1 GCA_947463775.1 Planctomycetaceae bacterium
CTTATCAAAGCTGACGACTCGCCCGGCTTCCAGAATGAGCTGATTTCCCAGGACTCTTGGAGAACTGCTGAAGCCCCATTCCGGCAGCTTTACTCCCAACTCCTGCTGCAACATGGATTGCCAGATGACGCTGCCATCTTCAATGTTGAGACAGAATAACTGGCCTTCTTTGCCAACCGTGTAGACTCTTGATTCATCGATCGTCGGTGTTGCCCCCGGGCCGCCTTCATGCAAATTGGGCAGCAATTGTCCGGGATAAGTGTGCTTCCAGAGCACTTCTCCGCTGTCGGGATTCAGGCACCAGACCGTTTCAGTTTCCTCCGCATGTCCCATCGCCAGCAGTCGATCTCCAGCAACGGACATCGAACTGAATCCTGTGCCAATTTCACGAGTCCACTCGGGAGCCAACCCGTCCTTTGGCCATGTCAACGCAAAGCCAGTTTCCTGCGAGATGCCATTGAAAGCCGGACCGCTCCAGTTCGGCCAATCATCGCAGAAACCCGTCTGCGAAATCAGGCACACGAGTAACGCTGAAACACTTCGCAGAGAACCCGATGTTATCTTTCCTCGCATCGTCATAAAAAACGTCCTTGTTCGAAGCTTGTGGAGCACTAATTCGACTGTGGCTATCGGCGGAGAATTTATTGTCACGATTTTGGTTGGTGAAATTTAAATTGTCTACCGGTCGTGATTCTTTACGTTGTGATTATGTTTGGATACCGTGGTGAGTCCGGGACTGGTCCAGCAGACATCCCGGCGGTGACCACGGGCAGGGCCCAACCGGCAGAGGATGTTTCAGCCCTCCCAGTCTCGATCACAAGGGAATTGGGCTCATCGAAGTCACAACAATTTTCGAATCCACCAGTTCGAGTATTTCAGCACCAATTTCTCGATCGCCGAGGATCACTCTGTTGAGACAATTTCTGCCACTGTTGCTCGGTCTTTCGATCGGCGTCATTCTCGATGTTTCGGCCTTCGGTCAGGATGATTCTCTCCAGGCGATTCAATCAAAAGGCGCACTTGTCTGGGGGGCCGATCAGGAAGGCGGCGGACCGTTTGTTTTTCCTGACGAGAACGATCCCAATAAGCTTGTTGGCTTCGAAGTGGAACTGGCGGAGCTGATTGCCAGCCATATTGGTGTGACCGCTCAGTTTGCTCAGGGACAGTGGGACAAGCTGCCGGATCTGCTGGATCGAGGCGATATCGATATCGTGCTGAATGGTTTCGAATGGAATTCCGGGCGAGCAGAACGGTACGGTACGTCGATCCCGTATTACATCTACGAACTACAACTGCTGGCTCGCAAAGATGATGAATCCATACAGTCGTGGGACGACTTGATCACTCAGCCTGCCGGACAACCTCGGAAGATGTCGCTGCTTGGCGGCGCGGCGGCGGAGGACTTTACGGCGGCGTTTGCGGCAGAGCATAACACGACGATTGAGCTGGCTCTTTTCGATGGCGTTACGGATGCCATGCGAGCGGCCGAACTCGGGACGGATCGCATCGACGGGAATGTTCAGGATTTGCCGATCTGGAATTTCTATCGCAAGGACTTTCCGAACCTGAAGCCGGTTGGACCTCCGGTTGGACGTGGCTTCTACGTAGCCTTGCTGCGTAAAAGTGATCGACAGCTTCTTGATTCTGTCAATGAAGCGATCAACGCCGGGCTTCGCGACGGTCGTCTTCGCACCATCTTTGAACGCTACGGCATGTGGAACGACGTGCAGGCCCTGCGTGCTCTGGAGACATCAGCGGACGGTGGATTTCGCGGGCTGGTGAAGGCGGAAGAGTCTAACGGCACCAGGACGGCAGAAAGTGGCGCAGAAACAGACTCCACGAAGAGACCAGAGCTGTCTTCATCACAATCATTGCATGGTCTTAAAGTGATTACTCAACGCGGTTGGTTCCTGGTGAAAGCCGCAATGATGACAGTCTTGTTGTCCATCACGGCAATGCCACTGGCTGTGTTGATTGGCCTGCTGATGGCTTTAATGAAGCTCTATGGCAAATGGTTCGTTTCGATTCCAGCGACATGCTACGTCGAACTGGTTCGAGGAACTCCGTTGATCCTGCAGTTGTACGTGATCTATTTTCTGGTGCCCGAGGTTCTGAAATATCTGTTCCCCGGAACTCATTTCAGCATCAGCGCGTTTTGGTCGGCTGTCGCAGGGCTGGCAATCAACTATTCTGCCTATGAAGCGGAAATCTATCGCGCGGGACTGCAGGCGATTCCCAAAGGTCAGATGGAAGCCGCCTTGTCTCTGGGAATGACTCGCAATCTGGCTTTGCGGCGAATCATCATTCCTCAGGCGACTCGCATCGTCATACCACCCGTCACCAACGACTTTATCGCGCTGTTTAAAGATACGGCGGTGTGTAGTGTGATTACGGTCGTGGAGCTCTCCAAAGAGTACTACATTCAGGCACGCAACACAGGAGCCATTGTTGAGCTCGGATTGTTGTCAGCTTTTCTTTACCTGGCGATGAGCTATCCCTTGTCACTGCTGGCCGGTCGACTCGAACGACGACTCGGAAAGGAATCACGCTGATGATTACTCTCAACGGGATCGTAAAGCGATACGGTTCGCAGGAAGTGCTCCGTGGCGTCACCATGTCCGTGGCGCGAGGAGAAGTCTGTGTTCTGCTGGGTCCGTCAGGCGGCGGCAAGAGTACTCTGCTGCGCACCATCAACGGACTGGAAACATTCGACGAGGGATCGATTGATGTGTCGGGAACGCAACTGATAGGCGGCGACATTGTGTCGCGTGAAGCCGCGTTGCTGAAGATTCGCCGGAAGGTCGGCATGGTCTTTCAGCAGTTCAACTTGTTTCCTCATCGCACAGTCCTGGAAAACGTGATCGAAGCGCCGATGCAGGTGTTGAAGCAATCCCGCGAACAGGCCGTCGGGAAAGCTAAAGAGCTGTTAGCTCGAGTCGGCATGCTGGAGAAGAGTAATGCTCGCCCGACATCACTTTCCGGAGGTCAACAGCAGCGAGTGGCGATCGCGAGAACTCTGGCGATGCAGCCGGAAGCGATTCTGTTC
>CANHVD010000828.1 GCA_947463775.1 Planctomycetaceae bacterium
CGAGCTTTTTGCGATCGTTCTCATGACGAGCGAGAGCCGTTTTGAATTCGGCCAGCACATCGTCCCGTCGAGCCTGATCCAGCTCCGGAGCCTGGACTCGCTTCTGCAGGTCTGCAATCTCTTCCTGATGCAACTCCTGAAGATCTTTCCATTCCTTCAAATGGATCTTCTGAAGTTCAGTCGCCACGGCCTGCTTCTCGGCATTCGTCGCCGTCTGAACCGACGTTGGGGATGTCATCTCCCCTGACGGAGTATTCGCCGTTGGTTTCGGCAGGTTGCCCATGACAGTTTCGGCGATCACGATCCCGGATCGCTTGAGGCGAAGCACTTTTCCGGCGAAAGCTTTTGCCGTTGCATCATCGAATCTCGCTGAAACGCGTGTCCCTGGACCACCGGTTCCTTCAACGACAAACGTGAACCCGGATTTGAGTTCTGTTTCCTTTCCGTTGTCATCGACGGAAAAGACCGTCATGCCTGTGGTTCGTTTCTCATCGAATCCAAACGACGACGAAACAAAACACACTAACAAAGCCCATGTCACAAGCTGCCGCAGCAACTTATGACTCCACATCATTGTTTTCACAGTAAAGCTCCACAAAAAACATCAGAAAGTAGAGCCTATTTCGAAAGCTATTTCGGCCGCGGAATTCCTTAGAACTCCGTGCGTTTCCAGAAGCCTTACGGCTTCTGCAATAGATTTGGAAACCGACTCTGATGATGCCCGCACATGTCTACGCAACATCTCTCGGGCCACGTCAATTTACTTTTCCACGACGCCACATCGTTTTAGTGATTCTGGATGACCGACTCGAAATAGGGAGAGCCGAGTGCAGTAGTAGCAAAGATTTCATTTACACCAGCCGTTTGCGGCGGTGGACAAGAATGTTGATGACAATTAGAAAAAAAACCTGGCAGTCATCAAAACGGACGGCTCAACACCTTCCACTGAAATGTATGAAATGAATCAAACGATTTAGATTTGCTGTTTGATTCAGATCAGGCCTTCAACGGCGATTGCTGGCAGGCTAGTCTCTGATGAAGGACAGCGAAGTCCGATTTGATTTCCCGGAAAGACATTAACTCAGAATGCGATGATCCTGCACGCGTGTTGTCCGAACCTGGAACGCCGATGCTGGATTAACGAGCAGGCCTACAATGAAAAAGCTCGGGCAGAGCAAGCTCCGCCCGAGCATTCTGGGTTATCTTCCAGTGAGATCCAGAGCCTGTTTAAGTGTTATGGAAACAGGTTCTGAGTCTGCTGTGGAGCTTCTGTTGGCAGAAGTCTTGGGTCCATGTTGAACATCATTCGCATGTCTTCATGTTCCAGGTTGTGACAGTGGAACACAAAGCTGCCAATCCATGTTCTGAACTTCATGAACATTTCGACTTCATCACCTGACCCCAGAATCGCACAGTCCTGTTTAAACTGATCTCGCAGGGAAGGAGCCTTGCCGTTGAGGGCTTGCCACTGGTGAGCTTCCAGGTGAATGTGGACCGGATGCCACCAGCCACCGCCGTTGTTTCGGACAATCCAGCGTTCGGCACTGCCAACGGTTGGAGTCACATTACCAACGTTGGTGTCATAGAATACACCGTTGATCTTCCAGGCTCCCTGCTGGCGGTGGAAGGAGATCACGCGAGTCTTCACGACTTCTTCCGGCAGAATCTTGCGATGCGGTCGCAATTCCGTATCCATTGTGATCGCAAGGTCCGGCTTGCCACCATGGACAGGTTCATCAGTGATGATGAACTTCATGATCTGTTCGCCAGCCTCGCCATCTTTAAGGATTGTGCCATTCGCTAACAGCTGGCTGACATCAGCCGTCCCGCGAGGTCCACGGCCGTCGATCTGGGGCAGGATATTTTCCAGATACACTTCACGAATCCCACGATCGGCCAGATCCTTGAAGTCAACGATAACGTCGATGCGTTTGGCTGGCATCTGCAACGCGTAGTCCTGCATGATTGGTTTAGGATACAACCACGAATCGTAGCCAATTTGCATGAATGGCTGAGCCATTCGATGGTCGGCCGTTCGCAACTGCATCGCAAATGCACGAGCATTGCTGTGAACCAGGATCGAGAAGCGGTACTTGCGTTTTTCAACGGTGAACTTTGGATTTGCAATACCGTTGACAACCATAACGTCACCCATCTGGCCGTCGTGGCTGAGGGTGTCGTAGAACAGAGTTCCATCGGGATTGAAGACCTTGTCGCCAATACAAAGGTGTGTGAAGTAGCTGTTGTAGTCGGTTTCCGGACCACCACGCTTGGCCACATCAAAGTCCAGTGCCTGAGCAACACCACTGGCGTCGGCACCGATCTTAGGATACACGGATGGAATGATATTTTTCCGCATCAGCTCTTCGGCGATATGGTCAGTGGAAAAGTAAACACCAGCCAGACCGGAGTAAGCTGCCGGGCCAGTTTCATCCATACCATGGTCGTGATACCACTGGGTGTCAGAAGACTCGGTGTGATCAAACTCATCACCAGCGACACCACCGAGAGGCCCCAGGACTCGCTGAATACGAGCTGGATTTCCATCGGCTTCTGCCGGCCATCCACCCGGAGGATCATCACCCTGTGGTGCTGGACCTTCCTTGGAAATGTAGATCGGGATATTCAGAGCCGCAGCCGCGGTCATGTAATCTTCACCGGTCTGAGCGGTGCGTTCCAGAATGTCCAGGTTTCGGTCACGAACTCGAGGAGCAATGTTCGGGTAGTAATAGTCTCGTGCACTGCCCGGAGTGATCGTGAAGTGAGGAGACCCGTCAGAGTGCGACGGCGAATGTCCGCCATGCAGGTGGGTCGAACGATCGTGAGGCAGATTGTTGATGTTTCGAACAACAAATGGTTCACCCTCGCGGCCGAAAAAGGCATCCCCTGGGACGTGACCGTTATAGCCCCACAGCGGCGTCATGATGCCCACGCCCAACACGTCTGACAGAACGGGTTTGATCGAGAGTTCATAGAAGTGGGTTGGGTGCGCATCCCAGTCTGCCGGGTGCTGCCAGTATTCCGGAGCGATCCCGTGCTTGACC
>CANHVD010000829.1 GCA_947463775.1 Planctomycetaceae bacterium
ATGGTGAGCGGCGGTTGGGTTTCCACATGGGCTCGTCCAGACGCTGTCGTACGCACTGAAAAACCAGAATCGCTGAACCTGTTTGAGAAGATTGTTGATCGAGGCTACACGCTGATTCTCGTCCGACATGGCAGCAGTCCGTATTTCAACGTGCCCGACGCCGTGGCCGATGTCAAGCTGGCGATTCGACATATTCGTGCCCATGCGACTGATTTCGGTATCGACCCGGCTCGCATCGGTGTTTGCGGTGGCAGCGCGGGCGGTCATCTGTCTCTGGTTCTGGGCTCGATGGGCGATGATGGCAGCGACAAAGCCGATGCCGAAAACGGTAAGGTTTCTAGTCGAGTTCAGGCGGTGGTGGCTTATTTTCCTCCGACCGATATTCGTGAGTACGTGAATCACAAAATACTGAGCCGTCAGTTTCCGGCAATCGTATTCCCGGAGGATCAGGCCGATGATGTTTCACCACTTCTGGCGGTATCGGCCGACGATGCTCCTACGCTGCTGATTCATGGCGACAAGGATGAACTCGTGCCGATCTCACACAGCGAACGATTCCTCAAGGCCATGCAGGAGTCCAAGGCGACCTGCGAACTGATCGTGATGAAAGACGCAGCTCATGGCTTTCCCGGCGACCAGGGAACTCAGGCCGAAACAGCACTGCTAAATTGGTTTGACAAGTACCTGGCGGCACCAGCGAAGTGAGTTGATTAACATGGTGCAAAAGCCGTTAAGCCATCGGGATAAACCCGAATGGCGTGGACGTAGGCCCGACTTGCCACAATGGGGCTTGTCCTGTGGTGTCAAATATTTGGTATTGCAACGAGATTCAGTGGGACAACTATCGATCTGATTTCGCCTCGTAGAGGCGGCAGAAGGTAGCCCCAGGCTTTAGCCTGGGGAAAGACGTTTGAAAACGAACGTTAAGCCGTGAAACGGCGACAGCAACGTGTTGATATCGTTGAAAAAACTATCGCTGTCGCCGTTTCACGGCTGATGGATCGGGTTTTCGCCACCCACCCCAGGCTGAAGCCTGGGGCTAAATGCTGCCGCAGCTATGCTGCGAAACACAACCCGCAACAACGGACCAAAACTTACGCAGTCCCAAGCGATGATCAACGCTGAATCCCCTTACGTTCACGCCATTGCCGATGAACCCGGTGGCGTATGGGGCACGGCCTAGAGCACTCGGCCCAGTTGCTCTTCAAGTTTCGCCGCTGAAACACTGATCGCCGTGCCAAGCTTCTGCGCGAATAACTGGATGCGGAATTCTTCCAACATCCACCGATAATGGCTCAACATCGGATCGATCTTCTGTTGTCGCTGATGATCTTTTAGTTTCTGCTCATACCGCGCGAGCCACGGAGCGAATTCTGACTCCAGAGTTTGCTCAGTCTTCAGACCGCCGGATGACAATCGCTGCAGTCGCTGACGAATGCCTTGAAAGTATCGAGGATACTGGATCAGCCACGGCCAAGGTGTTTCGATAAGAAAAGTGGGATGCACCAACGAGGCCAACTGCAACTTCATGCTATTCAACAGATGATCCCAGCCGGGCCCGCGAGTTTGCTCAAGGGCACGTCGAGTTTCATGGTACTGGCTGAACAAGTGAGGCAGGAACTGCACAAACTCCTGCGCGATCGTTCCCAGCCGCTCGCGTCCTCGCTGCAATGCTTTCTCATAGGAAAACTTTGTGCGAGCCAGTGGCTGATCTGCCAGGTAAGCTCGTTCCACCATCAGCAGCGAGAGATGATTCATCAGCTCCAGCCCTTTGATCGACGATGACAGCAGTTTAATCTGTCCGATCTGAGGCATGTTGCCAATCTGAATCAGCACGCGTTTGCGTTCAGAAATCAGAATCAGCTTCAACAGTCCTTTGCGAAGAATCCGAACTGCGTCTTCGGGAGTATGACAAAGCACAAGGCCAACCGTTTCCCCATCATCCTGCAGCGACGGGAACGATCGAATCAACATCCCGGCGCGTTTGATTTCGATGTGTTCGGGGATATCAAAGAAGTCCCAGGCTTTGAACCCGCCGCGAGTCCACTTTGCTTCTTCTGCGGAAACTTCATTCCCCGACTGGGCCTTGCTTGAAGCCCCGACGGCCGCCTGACTTCGCTGAATCAAAGTCTCACGCAGCGATTTAAGATCACGGCCTTCTACGAGCGTTTTGCGTTGATCATCCACGACGCAGATATTGAACTTCAGGTGATCATCCAGAGTGCTCAGGTCAAATTCGCGAGCATCAAAGCGTTCGCCCCCAAGCTGAGAAAGCCGAGCCGCCGTACCCGTTAACAAATCGCCTTTACCGAACTCCAGATCCGATGCGACGAGCTTGGCCGTATCCGGTGCGGGAACAAAGTGGCGGCGGAAATGCTTGGGCAGCGAACGAATCAACGCCAATACTTTTTGCTCCAGCAGACCCGGAACCAGCCATTCCAGACGCGTTTCGTTGAGCTGACCCAGACCTTCGACGGGAACCGTCACTGTTACGCCGTCCGCATCTCGGCCCGGATCCAACTGATACGATAGCGGCAGATGCATCGCGCCGAACTGAGCGGATTCAGGAAACATCGCGGCTTGTTCGGTGCGATGAGCGGCATCAGAGAACTGATTGATGTCAAATTGCAGCAGCCGCGCGTTGCGAGTCACTGTTCGTTGAAACCAGCGGCGAAGGCGATCTCGATCACAGCATTCTTCCGGAATCTGCGACGCGTAAAACTCGAACAGCACTTCATCGCCCGGCAACAGATGATGCGATCGAGTTCGTGCCTGAAGATCTTTCAACTGATCCAGCACATCGTGGTTGTGACGCAGAAACGGAAACTCATGCCCCCATCCTTTGCGTTTGGACGAAGGATTCGCCGCCGTGCTGCGTCCCGGCCGTACCTTGGAAGCCCCTCGCGACAACGCTTCTTCTTCATCGTCGTAATCTTCAGCGCCGGCGTTGTCGGGATCAGCATCGCCGAACAGCAGGCCGAACTCAACGAGGCCGTGTTGAATCAACATCTCGCGAGCTTTGATTGGATCGACTTTGGCG
>CANHVD010000830.1 GCA_947463775.1 Planctomycetaceae bacterium
AAGCGCTATTCGAGCTTCTGTCTCGGCATTTAGACGGGGATCTGGGGGCGGCAGAATCTGAGCGTCTTACGACTCTTGAGTCCGCTCACCGGGAAGCATCCGAGAACTTCCGTCGTCAGGCCGGTGTGGTCAGTTGTATGCTCAAGGGAATCCCGGTGTGCTCAGTACAAACATTGCTCTTCGAGACGCCGGTAATTACGACTCCCCGCGCGACTCCCGTACCTGACCCGGCAATTCTTCCGAGACGAAGTGGCGCACAGCGAGTTGTCGTTGGGGCGGTGACGTCATTGCTGTGTGCGGGGTTATTGCTGGCTTTGAATCAAAGACCGGACGACGCTGGTGCACCAATGCTGGCCAAAGCAGACAGGCTGCACGGGACGATGGAAGCTCGCGGAGGGAGCGGCTTTCCCATGGACAGTGCAGTGATGATGGAACAGGGCCGCATAATGTCTGATGCGATGTCCATGCCAATGGCCGCAGATGTTCCGCCGAACGCGTTGCTGGGCGCAGCGGCGATCGCGAATACTGAGGCTGCAGGTGAAACGAATAATGAAGCTGCCTCTGCGTTGGACGTTCAACCATTGATTCAGTCCGATGACTGGAATGTGGTGGTGGTGAAGATCGACGGCAAGGATCGAGATCAGGCGATGGACCAGATTCAGTCGATCGTGCAAAAGGCTGGTTTGCAATTGAAAGGTTCCACGGGGCCGGGTGAATCGCGATGGCTGGGAGTTGTGCTGACGTCTAACCTTGTGGGACGGGAGGATGTCGTAAATGCCATGGAAAGTGTTGGGGCATCGAACGGCTACGTGACAGAAACGCCGCCGGCGGATTCTCAGGAAGCGATGTTTATCGCTGCGGCTCGCGAATCCCTGAAGCATCCGACGCGATCAGAGTTGCATCATGGAAAGGTCTTTGTCGTGCTCCCGTCGTCGCCATCGATGAAAGTTAATGAACAGACTGTTGCGGCCAACCAACAGGTTGCTGCAGCCGGAAGTGCGAATGCGACGAGCCCAGGACCTGTCGAAAGCTCAGCTGTCGACTCGGAAGGATCAGCCGCAAAGTCAGCCAGGATCTCTGCAAAGGTGGTTCCGGCCGTGACGCTTGTGGTGTTTGAGTTCTCTGATGCAGAAAAATCCGGGCCAAACAATTCGCGGCAGCAGATCTGAGCCATTGCGAGAATCTTGTCCGCATGAGACAATCGGGAGCGAGGTTGTTCTGCAGTTATTGATAACTCAGCGTCTCAATTGACTTCCCACAGTCGCGTTCGAACCCACGTCAGAGAACTCTTCTAACCTCGAACCGATGATCTTCGCGGGGCTTGTATGAACCACCACGAATCCTTTCCCGGTTTCACGCGTCGACAGGTTTTAGCTGCTGGCGGTGCGAGTGCACTAGCGGCATCGATGAGTCGTCCGGGGATTGCCTCCGACATTATCCGTGGCAAAGCTGAACATGTGATTTCGATTTGGCTTGGCGGCGGCATGGGAGCTGGTGACACCTTCGATCCGAAGGCGAAAGGTGATCCTGCAAAGAAACAAGCGGGCTCGTATTACGACAGCGTTGAAACCGCAGTGGCGGGCGTGCGAGTCTGTGAACACCTGAAGCAGGTTGCGGGCCTGATGGATCGCGTAACGGCCGTGCGAACCGTAAATCACAATGTGATCGATGAGCATGCCGCTGCGACCAATCGCATGCATACTGGCCGAGCAGTCAGCGGGACCGTCGTTTACCCTTCGCTCGGTTCTTTAGTGGCTCATGAACGTGGGGCCGCCGTTGACGGAGCGCCGCCCTATGTTGTGATCGGCTATCCTAATATTACTCGCGGACCCGGCTTCCTGGGCACTCGTGACAGTTATCTGTATCTGACTGATACCAGCCGAGGTCCGGCGGGCTTATCGAGGCCTGATGGAATCTCCGTTTCGCGCCAATCGCGTCGCCAGGGATTTCTGGAGGAACTGCGGAAGAGTCAGGTCGAAGTCAGTGATCAACAACTGCAGGACTATGATGCGGCGATTGAACAGAGTCTTCGCCTGAGCGGTCCGGACTTTATGCAAAGCTTTCAACTGGACAACGAGCCCGCCGACCTTCGCGCTTCTTATGGCGGTGAGTTTGGTCAGCGCTGTTTGTTGGCTCGCCGATTGATCGAACGTGGCGTGAGGTTTATTGAAGTCTCACACAACCTCAATTTTCTTAACGGTGCAGGTTGGGATGTTCATAATGAAGGCATCGTCCGTCAACATGCGTTGATTCAGGAATTGGACACTGCCATCGCGGGCCTGATTAAAGATCTTGAATCCAAGCAAATGCTCGAGAAAACTCTGATCGTGGTCACCACGGAGTTTGGACGCCCGCCGGAGTTTGACAGCGGCGGTGGTCGAGGTCATCAGGGAACGGCATTCACGTGCGTGCTGGCTGGCGGTGGTCTCAAGCATTGCGGAGCGTACGGCGAGACGGACGAGTTGGGCAAGAAGATTGTGACCAACCCTGTTGGGGTGCCGGACTTCTTCGCCACGATTCATGCAGCTCTTGGAATCGATTATTCGAAGAACCTCTACGACGGCGATCGCCCTGTTCCCATCACCGATATGGGGCAACCGATTGCCGCGTTGTTTGGTTAGCTCATGTCCGCAAGTGTGCCAGCCTACTTTGAACGCATCGTTGCATCGTATCACGACGGAAACAAAAACCGATGCGCTCATCTTGGGCACTGGGATTCGGTTTCAGAAGTTATCACGCACTCCGGGTCATCAGAGACAGCGTCGCCGTCATCAATCTCTGCAGGCGAATTTCAAGCGGCTCAGCAGCGTCTGGACGAGCAGATGATTCGCCTGGCTCAGCTTAATCATGGTCAGTCCGTGCTGGATGCCGGTTGCGGCCTGGGCGGTCTGATCGAGAGAATCAATGAACATTGGTCGGGAATGGAACTGACGGGATTGAATGTCGATCCTGAGCAACTCGATATCTGCCACCGCATTCGACCTCAATCCGGAAACTCCTTGCGCTGGCAGGAAGGAGATGCCTGCCAGTTGCCATTTGA
>CANHVD010000831.1 GCA_947463775.1 Planctomycetaceae bacterium
AAAACAACAGCCTGCTGGCCGCAGGTGTGTTTCTTGTCTAGGTGACGACAAACACCGGTGGCTAGCGCCATTCCGCTCACAGGGAGATTTCAATTTTAGGCGATGCAAGAAGTAGTGCAGAAGCCTGTAAACCACCGGGGTAAACCCGGTGGCGGAATGACTTGGCGGGTTTTCTGGCGCGTACTCAATAAAAAAGCCCGGCACGATTTACGTGCCGGGCTCTTTGATCGTCGGTTGCCGATTGGCGACTGACCTATTTCTTCTTCAGTGTCTGCATGTAATCCACGACGTCGGAAAGTTCCTGAGTTGTCATGGTCTTTTGCAGGTCAGCGGGCATGAGACTAATCTTTTGTTTGACCAGTTCTTCGACCTCTGATTTCGGGATGGCTCGCACGAGCGCATCGTCGCCCTTGATGCTAACTTCGGCGTCGGTGTTGGACACGAGCAGTCCGTTTAAAGTCGTGCCGTCGGTTTTGACGACGGTCCAGAGTTCGAAGTTGTGGCTGATGCCGGCACTTGGGTAGAGCACCGATTCAAACATCGCTTCGCGGCTGAGCTTGCTGCCGATCTCGGTCAGGTTTGGCCCGATCTCACGACCCATGCCATCCACGACGTGGCACTTGTGACAGGTGCCGGTGGAGAAGAACACCATGCGACCGTTCGCAACATCGCCTTTCAGCTTTGCGAGTTCGCTGATTGGTGGTGTTGGCATGTTGTCCTTTGACGGAGGCAACGGGAACAACCGCTGAGCCGCCTCGCGAGCGTTTCGGTGCGGAGAACTATGCAGAGCTGCCGCAACGGATTGTTCCAGTTCCGGATCGAGAGTCTTTTCGTCAACAAGCTTCACCAACTCCATCGCCGCATTGCCCGCCTTCGAAGCCGCTTTGACTGCAGCTCGACGGACGTCGATGTTCACTTCTGCATTCTTCACAACCGGCAGCAGCAGGCCGCTGATTGCGCCGTTCTGTGAGTTACCAAGAGCATCTGCAGTCGCAATCGCTGCTGCTGTATCATCGCCCCGTAAAGCGTTGCCGATCAGCTCCCATTGCTTGAGTTCAAGTAGAGCAGTGATGGCTTCGACGCCGACTTGCTCGCCGGGTTTTTCCTGTCCGAGCTGGAGTAAGGCTTTGTAATGGTGAGACACCTCGAACTGCTTAACGAGCCGGACAAATTCACTGGTTCCAACGGAGTCATTAAGCGCAGATGCTAGTGCTTTTGCAGCGACCTCGTTTCCTTCGAGTCCGTTAGACAAACGAGCAAGAGACTCGACAATAACGAGCGACTTTACTTCAGGGGCTGCTTTGGCGAGATCTTTGGAACTAAGGATCTCCAGAACATTCTTTGCGACAGCTTCTCGGTCCTCAAAATCCAGAGAACGAAAGAACTTAGGAATTTCCGACTTCACCAGATCGGTCTTCGGATTTGAACTATATCCCGCCACAATTGACGATTTGAGGGCAACCGCAACTTCGCCGCGAGCCCGCCAGATGATATCTGAGTTGCCAGGAATCCTTATCCCATTATTTCTATCGTCTTTTGAAGCCAGAATCGCTGCTGTCCAGCCATGATTTGGATCAGAGTCCATCGCCAATCCCAACGCCTCCAGATACCATCGATCGCCCGGCGGATATTGATGCGCCAGCTCTGTCCAGAGCCATAGTTTTCTCTGGTTGGACAAGTGGCGAAGGCTAATCGCGCATTCTCTTCTGACTTGGACTGATTTATCATGAACACTCGTCTCAAGCACACTCAACAGGTCAATCCCCATCCGTCGAGCCAATCGAATCCCAGCGATGCGAATGTCCTTGTCTTTGTCTGCAATCGCAAGATCCACATACTTTTGAGTCTTCCCGTCGATCTGACCCAGCAACCACAAAGCACGTGAGCGGAATCGTGGGTTTGGATCAGATTCGAACATCTTCGCCAGCACGGCTTCTGCCGCCGCGCCGGATTCTTTTAGCTTGGTGAAAGCCAGATAGCGAGTCGCCGTGTTGGGGCTCTTCAGAGCTTCAGCGGCACCTTCGACAGTTGAAAAGTCGTGCTTTGGAACAGAATACTTCTGACCGGGCAATGCGACTCGGAACAAGCGGCCTCGATCGACATCGCCCTGACGGTGACCACCAACGCCTGGATCGTACCAGTCGGCGACGATCAAGGATCCGTCCGGAGCCACGCAGACATCCGACGGACGGAACCACTGATCGCGAGTTCCATTCAGGATGTCATTGATCTCGGCCTTGTAGCCAGCTCCATCGTCGGTCACCGCATAGCTGCGGACTACGTTTGGACCGGCGTCGCAATGGATGAGCTGATTGATGAATCGCTCGGGCAGCTGGTCGCCTTCGTAGATCAGAATGCCGGTCGGTGAGCCTGCTCCGGTCTGCAGCAGATTCGGAACAACACCTGGATCGTTCAGATGCCAGTGGCGGCGAGGAATCTCTTCTTCTATATTCGTGCGAGGCGTCTGCCAGCCGGCTCCGGTGATTTCATCTTTGTAGCCGTAGTTGCCGTATTCCATCACATAATTGATGCGAACGCCTTTGTTGCCGTCGTCATCGTTGTCAGACTGCCAAACCGTGCCGAAGCTGTCGACGCAGAGTTCCCAGTTGTTGCGGAAGTTCCAGCCGAGCGTATCGACTTTGCTGCCGTCCAGTTCGCAGCGAAACGCCATGCCTTCCTGATACGGCTTGCGAGCGGCTCGCACTTCGTTACCTGCAACATCGACGACGATTGATCCATCCGGATTATGCAGTTCTTCACCGCTGTTGCCGAAGTTGAAGTACAGTCGACCGTCAGGGCCAAACGTGAAACTGTGAATCCCGTGGTCGTGCTGAGTTCCCTTGATGCCCGTGAAGAGCACTTCCTTGCGATCAGCTTTGGAATCGCCGTTATCGTCGTAGAAGCTGAATACGCTGTCGCCAGCGGACACGATGACTCGATTGCCCAGCACGCAGACTCCGTGAGCCGAATCGATGTCGCGGCCCTGATAGAACACTGTTTCCTTGTCGGCCATGCCGTCATTATTGGTGTCTTCCAG
>CANHVD010000832.1 GCA_947463775.1 Planctomycetaceae bacterium
CACGCAGTTCGTTGATCGTGATGTCGATCTTTGACTGAGCGAACTCACTGTGAGTCTGGCCTTTCACGATCGAAACCTTCTTGCCATCGCTCACCAGCGGGAAGCCGGTGATCAAACCTGGCTCAATGCCGTAGCTGCCATCGCTGCAAACTGCGGCGCTGAAGCAACTGCCGGCTGCGGTCGGACGAATCACGCCCTTCACGGTATCCAGAACAGCATTCGCTGCTGACGCCGCGCTGGATGCGCCGCGAGCGGCGATGACCGCAGCTCCGCGCTTCTGAACGGTGGAGATGAAGTCGCCTTTCAGCCATTCATGATCGGTGATCACTTCGGTGGCTGGCTTGCCATTGATCTTCGCATGAAAGAAGTCAGGGTACTGTGTTGCCGAGTGATTACCCCAGATACCAACATTGCTGACAGCGGCGATTGGAACACCGGCCTTCTGAGCCAGCTGCGAGGTCGCTCGGTTCTGATCCAGCATGGTCATCGCGAACCAGCGATCAGAAGGAACGCCCTTCGCGTTGTTCATCGCGATCAGACAGTTTGTATTACATGGGTTACCAACAACGACCACTCGAACATCAGGAGCAGCCGCCGCAGCAATCGCGCGGCCCGTGCTGGTAAAGATTGGGCCGTTGATGCGGATCAGATCGCCTCGTTCCATACCGGCCTTGCGAGGAACGCTGCCGACACACAGAACCCAGTTACAGTCACGGAAGCCATCTTCCAGATGATCACTGTCGGCCTTCACAACGCCAGCCAGCGTCGGAAACGCACAGTCATCCAGTTCCATGTGAACGCCGTCCAGAGCTTTCAGGACTGGAGGCACTTCCACCAGATGCAGGATCACGGGCTGATCAGGTCCGAAGACTTCGCCGGATGCAATGCGATAAATCAGAGAATAACCAATCTGGCCTGCCGCGCCTGTGACGGCAACACGAATCGGAGACACCATGAAACACACACCTTTTTCGGTAGACACAAAATACCAGCGTCGAAACGCTGGAGTGGATGGAAAGGGATGACGCAGTATAGTGTGAAACACCATCGGCGTTCAAAACACCGCCACCGCGATCATTCCTGTGGGTTTTTCAAACGTGGTACGACTGATAAGACAGATTCCTCGCCATATTCTCGTGCGGCGGCGAATCAGGACATGTCGTTGAAATGGCATTTAAAGCCTCAAATTGGTGCGATTCGCGGGCCAAAGCTTCTGCCGGAAACAGGTTTTAAACAGGGCCAGGGAGAACTCCGTTTGCTTGTCACCACGCAGGAAACACGGGCGGAATGAGAAGAATATGGGCACTTCATGGAGACGAAGGGCTTCGCATTTGCCGGTGATTTATTGCCTCGGGGCATCGATTGCCACTCCCCAAAGGTGATCCCACAGGGGTATACTTTGGCCTCGCTGTGTGACAGAGTCTGAATTTTGGAAGACAAAACAGGCGTGTCGACGAGTCTGGCAACAGTCGTCGACGAGAGTTTGATGTGTTCAGGTCGTTTAAACCGTGTGTGTGAGATCTGGAGAATCGCATTATGAGTTCCCAAGGATTGAGCCTTCCGGATTCCACACGTGAACGACTAGAACAATTTCGTAAGCGTGTTCGCGTCGTCAAAATTGCCGAAGGAATTTTGGCGGGTCTGTTTGGACTCGTGCTGTCCTATCTGGCCGTGTTCATCATCGACCGCTTCATTGATACCTCGGCCTTGATGCGCACGAGCCTGTTGCTGTCAGGGTCGGTAGGACTAGCAGTCCTGTTTCCTCTGAAGTGCCATCGCTGGGTCTGGGGGACTCGCAGCATGGAGCAGGTCGCACGACTGCTTAAGCATAAATTCCCCGCACTGGGTGATCAGCTGTTGGGCATTGTCGAGCTGGCTCACAGCGACAAAGATCTGGGCAGCAGTACTCGCCTTGCACAAGCCGCGATTGATCAGGTCGATTCCGTTGTACGGCAGCGAGATTTCTCCGACGCGGTTCCTCGACCGAAGCATCGATTCTGGGCGAAGACGCTCGCTGTGCCTGCGGTGTTGGCAATTCTGGCGTTGGCGATTGTGCCAGCAGCAGGCTTCAACGCGATGTCTCGCTGGCTGATGCCGTGGAGAAATGTCGATCGTTACACGTTTGCTCAGGTTGATGGGCTGCCGAACAAAATCGTTGTTCCGCACGGTGAAGATTTTTCACTGGATGCGAAACTGGCCGAGTCAACTCGCTGGTCCCCAGCATCGGCGTCGGCGAAGTTTGAAGGTCAGCCTGTGGTGAACGCAGGCAAACAGAATCAGAACTACGAATTCAAGTTGCCGCCGCAGACTGAGACAGGAACATTGAATGTTCGTGTTGGCGACCTGACCAAGGGCGTGAATGTTGAAGTGGCTAATCGGCCGGAACTGAGTTCACTTTCAGCGTCAATCACGTTGCCTGCATATCTGCAATACAAAGAACCAATCAAGGCTGATGTACGTGGCGGCGCCATTTCGCTGTTAAAAGGATCCGTGGCCGAGTTCGAAGCAGAGGTTAGTCGTAACCTTACCGAAGCCACAGTGAAAAATCAGCCGGCCGCCGTTGATAAGAATCGTGTGAAACCGTCACCACTGACGGTCGCCGAGTCTGACGTTCTGGATTTCCGTTGGCGAGATGAACTGGGCCTGACTTCTCGCGATGCCTTCAGCCTGAAGATCAACGCGATCGAAGACGGCCAGCCAAGTGTCGCAATGCAACAGGACGAGCCGCAGCAGGTTGTGCTAACGACGGATGTGATCACCTTTGACCTGCAGTCGCGAGATGACTTCGGCGTTCGTCAGATCGGGTTGGAATGGCAGGGCGTTGAGCATCCTGTTCATAACCCGAATCCGGACGCGGGAGAAAAACTGGTCGAAGGCGGCGCGCCGGAGAAGAAGATCCTTTCTGCAAAAGCCACATTCTGTGCGGACACCGACACGGTGCCGGCGCAGACGATTGAAGTTCGAGCTTATGTGGAAGACTATCTGAAAGAACGCGGTCGAGTTTACTCGCCAGCTTATGTATTGCA
>CANHVD010000833.1 GCA_947463775.1 Planctomycetaceae bacterium
GAGCAATGCTGGCAGCAACGTTCATGAATAGCAGATAAAGCCTGGTCCGCTGGCATCGACGGGACCACACGTCAGGAGTTCTGCAAGTTCCAGACACAAGCCGTTCGATCAAAAGATGCGGACGCAAGTTGAGTTGCATCAGCAGACCAGGCAAGGCCGTAAATTGTGTTCCGGTGTCCCTTTAATGTATGGACCACGTTTCCTGTGGCGAGTTCTTGAACGATGATCGACGTATCGTTGCTCCCGGACGCCAGCCAGCGACCATCCGGCGAATAGGCAACGCACTTGACGGCCGCTTTATGTTCATCAAATGTCCGGACCGTTTTGCCGCTCGCAATATCCCACACGCGAATAACCGGCGACTCATCAGCGGCCGCCAGAGTTGTCCCGTCCGGAGCATACGCCACACTTTGCACGGGTTTGGGATGAGGCCCCAACTGCTGAGTCTGAGTTCGTGTGGCCACATCCCAGAGCCGGACCAAAAAGTCATGGCTACCCGAGGCAATAAATCGTCCGTCCGGTGAGCAGGCTACGGTGTTCACGATGTCCGTGTGACCTTTGAGCGTTGCGATCGGCGCAGAGGCCGCGAGGTCCCAAAGAATCACATCTTTATCATGTGCGCCGGACACGGCGCTAGATCCATCCGGGAGAACAGCCATGCAGGTTAGGTAGGCCGAGTGTCCCGACATGGTCGATTGCATCTTCCCGGTCGAAAGATTCCATGTTCGCAGCGTGCGATCAAGTCCGGCCGACAACAGCGATTGATTAGCGTTCTGAAATACAACATTGCAAATCGCTTCGCCGTGGCCTTTCATCTGAAACTTCATGGCTCCCGACGGGAGTTCCCAGATGCGGATCGACTTATCAAGGCTGCCCGTCGCTAATAGTCCGCCGTCTGTCGAAAACGCAACAGAATACGCAGCGTTATCGTGACGAAGCTGAAGGGCTGGCTTTAAATTCACGAGTCTTCAGTCCTAACGGGACAGCACCAAGTTTGAAATTTCAGGTTTACGACGAATCTCTCCAGCATCAATTCCTCCCTTCTCCCCCTCGGGGGAAAAGGTGGCCGTTAGGCCGGATGAGGGGGCTTCGCTGTTCGCAATGAAGGGCTTCGTTGTTGGCAACATGGGGCCGTCCCGCCATGAAACACCGAGCCTTCAGATCAATTCCGGCAACGGCTGATACTTTGTGTGATCCACCAGATACTGCGGTCGCCCGGTCAAATCATTGATCGTGGAATGATCAACATCGATTCCAAGACGATGATACAGCGTCGCAAAGATCTCCTGAAAATGCACCGGCCGCTTTGTTGGATACTCCGCCATGGCATTCGTTTCGCCAATGATCTGCCCTGTTCGCATTCCGCCACCGGCCAGCAGCGCACAGCCAACCTGAGGCCAATGATCTCGCCCGCCTTTGTTGTTGATGCGAGGAGTTCTGCCGAATTCTCCCCAGACCACGACCGACGTATCACGATCCAATCCACGTTCCTTCAAATCATCCAGTAACGCGGACAATGCCTGATCAAATGCCGGAAGATGATCACGAGCATTATCGAAGTTGGTGCCATGTGGCTGACCATGCCAGTCCCAGCGTCCGAACGACAACGTGACAACTCGCGCACCGGCTTCGACCAGTCGACGCGCGACGAGTAAGTCTTCGTTACGCATCCAGCCAGCATCTCCGTAACCTGCGGGCTCTTTTGAACCGCGACCAAACTTTTCTCGAACGACGGGATCTTCCTGTTCTACATCCAGAGCGTTGATCAGTTTCCCGGACGTCAGGATTTCAAAAGCCTGCTGATAGAACGTATCCATCCCGTCGATCACATTCGTTGTGTCCAACTGCCGACGGAGCGAATCCATCTGCCCCAGCAGTGCTCGGCGATTTTGCAAGGTGCCCTTCGTCATGCTGGTCAGCGCCATCTCGTTGCTGCCTGGAGCATTGGCCGCGAATGGAGCGTGTCGCATTCCGGCGAATCCGCCCTGTCCCGGATCCGACCAGAACGCACCGCCAATTTTTGGTTGCAATGCGATTGCTGCAGGGACCTCGGTGTTCACTGTCCCCTGCAACTTGGAAACGGCCGATCCAAAACACGGCCAGCCGCCAACCGGCTGATTCAAATGCGGATGCCCGTGCATGCATTGAAACGCGGAGTGCTGACCTTCGGAGCCAACCAGCGTTCGGATCACCGCAAGCTGATCCATTCGCTGAGACAGCAACGGCATATGTTCGCAAACTTCGATGCCCTCGACATTCGAGTGAATCGGAGAAAACTCACCGCGATATTCAACCGGAGCCAGCGGCTTGAGGTCGAACATGTCCTGATGAGGCGGGCCGCCTGGCAGGAAGATCATGATGACCGACTTATGATTCGATCGTTTTCCGGTCGCTGATTCCGCTCGCAGCAGTTGAGGAAGACTGAGTCCCCCCATGCCCAGCGCGCCAACCTGGATGGCTGCTCGTCGAGAAATGCCGTCACACAATTTCAGTGCAGATCCCTGAATCGACAACATTCGACGTTCTCCCACGTATGGTCGCGGCAACATTCACCCGGGCATTCTGAGCATCTCAGACCGACAACTCAAGCCCGATCCGGGTTACGCAAGGAAAAGGAGCGGTCACGGATATCCGTAGGTTCTGACTGCCAAGCTCATCTTTGCCCACATTTTCTCTGGACATCTTCAACCCCAACGGGGTTTTACAGCAAAGCCTGGGGTCGCCGCGTTGCGGCGCACCCCAGGAAAGAAAACGGAGATATCACCGAACCCCAACGGGGTTCCACAACGTCCGATGCTCGCACGCAAAACTTGCATTTGTGATGTGGAACCCCGTTGGGGTTCATGGGTTTTTGTGGGTGCTCTCCTGGGGTGCGCCGTTGTCACGGCGCCCCCAGGCTTTGTTGTGTAACCCGTACCGGGTTGAATCGCAGGATTCCTCGCGTTGGACTCCTCAAGGCCGCAACCACACCTCACAACCATCCGCGACTATACCCTAAGGAAAACCCGACACCTCGGGCTGAAGC
>CANHVD010000834.1 GCA_947463775.1 Planctomycetaceae bacterium
CACGTACTCATTCCTCCGTCGACATATAGCATCTGCCCGTGGATATGATCTGCAGCATCGCTCAACAGAAACACGGCCGCACCGCTGCAGGCATCAGCCTGAGGAACCTTGCCGTTCGGAGTATGGACTTCCATCCAGCGTCGAAACTTGTCGTTCTTCAGAGCTGGTTCTGTCAGGCGAGTCCACAGCAGGCCGGGAGCGACACCGTTCACACGAATCCCCATCGGAGCCAGCGACACGCACAACGAACGAACCATTGCGTCGATCGCACCTTTGGAAGTGTCATAGGCCACATGAGTCTGCTCAGCCAGCTTGCCATTGATCGAACCGATCAGCAGAATTCTTCCGGCAACTTTTTGCTCCGCCCAGCGTCTGGCAAAGTGTTGAATAAGGACAAACTGAGAATATACGTTCAGCTTTAGAGTTCTATCGAACGTCGCAAAATCCATCTCCAGAAACGGAGCATCGATGAATGTTCCGGCGTTACAGACCAAAGTGTCGATCCCGGGATTCAGCTTCAGAGCCTGCTCGGCCAGGGCCAGTGGAGCTTCCGGCATTGGTTCTGCCAGGTCACCCACAACCACATGCGCCGGACCAGCCGTCGTGCGACATTTCTCTGCAGCTTTCACGGCTGCTTCGTGCATCCTTGTCCCGTGCAGAATGACGGAAGCTCCGGCCTCTTTCAGGGCGAAGGCGATTTCGAGGCCGATCCCCTGAGTGCTTCCGGTGATAAACGCATGACGGCCAGACAACATGTTCATAATGGACTCCGGATCGAAACCTGTTTTGAGAGAGCGGCATGCTACCAAAACCCAGGGCTCTGCCCGAGCGTCCTACAGAAAGTCTCAGAGTTTGATAGCGATCTCGCCGGCGGTTCGGATGCTCTCCGGTGGCAGGAAGGTGACGAAAGCGGCCTTCCACTGGGGAACAGCTATCAGAAGCGGTGCCGCACCCCGGAATATTCTCTCTGATCGTTCCGCCGGGCAATTGTTTGGCCGTGAACTCGTTGTATTCTCACGGGAGTTTTGCAGATCCGCTGACTACAATTCACGAAATCCCACGAAACCAAAACCGTGTGATTGGGCTTGATAGCTGCCCATGGCGGAGCGGGTTAAGCCTTGTAGATTATGGTTTCACGGTTCATTCGACTCGCCTTGTCGATGCGTGGAGCGATCAATTCAGAAAGACGGCGCAGACGTAATTCATGGGCACAGCAGGTTCCGAAAAACAACAACAATCTCAGCCGCGCAGGCGACGCAGAATGGTCGCGCGACGCTGGCTTACGTGGTTGATCGTGCTGGGATGTGTTCTCGTCGGAACAGGCCAGCTGACGTTTCATGTTTCTCTGTGGCGAGCGAGAGTTGCGATTGAAGACCGTCGCCATTCCGCAGCAGAGCGATGGCTGAGTGTTGCTCGCCTCTGTTGGCCTGCGAATGGTGAGTGGCATTTTCTCTCCGTGATTGTCAGTCGCAGGTCAGGAGAATTCGAACGCACGAAAAGAGAACTGAAGAACGCCTTTGACCTGGGATGGCCCAGTCGTGAACTGGATCGCCAGCAATTTCTCGCTTACGCTCAGACCGGTCAGTTTGCACAGGTGAGACAGCACTGGAGTCAGTTGTTTCAGGACGCAGGATCGGACGGTCCGGAATTGTGTCGAGCTTACATCGATTTCCTGATGACTCGATTTCAACTTCATGAAGTCGCGGGAATCATTGATGGTTGGCGCAGTGACTTTCCCGATGATCCCGGCCCGTGGGTGATTGAGGGAATGATTTCTGCAAATCAGCTTCTCTGGTCTGCTGCAGAGTCCAGGTTTCAGAAGGCCCTCGAACTGGATCCGTCACTTGATGACGCAAGATTCCGGCTTGCAGAGACGCAGATTCGCCAGTTGAAGTTCTCCGAAGCAGAGAGCAATCTCCGGCTACTGGCCCAGCAGACGCCGGAAGTGATTGCCTCGCAGGCCCATTGCATGTCGCAGCAGGGACGACTCGCCGAAGCGTTGACATCTCTGCAGTCGGCCGTGAAAACCTACCCGAAGAATATTCAGGTTCTGGCAGAACTGGGACGTCTGCAGTTAATGGCGGGCGACTATTCCAGCGCTCTTGCAGCACTGGAGGAGGCGTTGAAAATTCAGCCCGAGAACACTGAGTTTCGCTATGCCTATGCTCAGGCACTGCGCAACTCGGGGCGAGAACAGGAAGCCGTTGAACATTTTGAACGAGTCAATGAAGCGACGAAAGCACTCAAGGATCTGGCTCGCCTCACAAGGCAGGTGGTATCCCGTCCGGACGACATCGAAGCTCGCTTCAAGGTGGCTGAGATCACCTGGAAATGGAAGTCTCGACAGGATGGTCTGGCATGGCTGCTCAGCATCCTTGATTATGAGCCGACTCATCGAGCGACGCATGCTCTGCTGGCCACACACTATTCCGAAGTCGGAGACAAAGATAAGGCGGAGGCTCATACCAGGATGAGTCGTGGAGAATAGGCGACGTGCAGCTCATCAATCAACAATCGATGCGAAGAAATTCTCAACCTGCCGTTTGCGAAAGTAACGACACAATGGGGCAGCATCGTGGCTTTCAGCATTCCCACCACGACCATCGCCGCGTCACGGGTAGGCTTTACCTGTACTCCGGAGTGCTGCTTCTAATCGCCGCGATCGGATGTGCGGATTCTTCAGAAAAGCACACGGACGATACTATCGCTTCGATGCAGCCTGCGGCTTCTTCGCAGACAGTCGAAAACGCGGGCACGAGAATTCGTTTAACAGAAATCACACCGGACTGCGGGCTGAATTTTGTGGCTCGGACAGGACAAGAAGACGGCCGATTTACCATATTGGAGAGTCTCGGCACTGGCGTTGCGATGGTGGACATGGACCGGGATCAGATGCTTGATGTCATCGCCATCGGGGGAGGCACGTTTGATGGCAGTGGCATTCCTCAGGGCCGGCCGCATGGGATCTTTCGCCAGCGTGCAACTCTGCGGTTTGATGATGTGAGTAGTCTTTCAGGACTG
>CANHVD010000835.1 GCA_947463775.1 Planctomycetaceae bacterium
CAGATTGATTCTGATCTGCAGGTAGAAATGACAGTGCTGGAAGGCTTTGTGTTGATGCAAAGTCCGGAGCAAACTGAAGTCGTTCAGTTGAAACAGAATCAGCGTGCGATCTGGTCAGTAGCCGGGCTCAAGGATTCATCGACCGTGATGATCGACAACGGTGAAGCCGTTTCTGCGTTGCCAGGATGGTACTTTGATTCTTCATCGGAGACTTTGCCGGAAATCAGCAAGCAGAATCTTCGCTTGCTGGAATTGTTGTCCAACAACTCTGAACCGGGCGACAGTGTTCTGCCACTGCTGGACGAACGGAATCCGCAGTATGGAGTCCTTGCCGTCCAGGTATTGTCGCTGACGCATGATACAGATCGACTCTTATCTGTATTGTTTGGCATGAGGGACGAATCGATCCATCGTGCGGCCATTGATGGCTTGACTGCGATCATGAATAGTTCCTCAGCCGGAAGAAAAGCTGTGCGACTAGGTTTGGAGACTCGTATTCCTAAAGCCGATGCGGAGCCTATCGTGCAGTTGCTCAAAGGACTGACAAACTCTCAGGCCGCTGATCCGAACGTTGTTGCGGACCTGATGGCCATGCTGGAAAGCGAACGACCTGTGGCCAGGACTTTGGCAATCTATCGCATGGAGCAAATCACAAAGGACCGCAAAGGATTTCATCCGGACGCCGATTCGTCACGTCGCCGCGATGCAATCCGCCGCTGGCAACGTGCGATCGACCAAAATTCGGGCAAGCTGGTCCCCTAGAATCGCTGCTGGAACCGCGAGAGTTGGAGCGCGCGGGGCCATACGGATCGCTGGTGTTTCCGGCAATTCCTGATACCTTCTCGCGTGGAAATCAGGGGAGACCGGGATCAGCAGCGAAATTGTGCTGCTGAATTCGAGTTTTAGATGGCAGATTCGCGGACAGCAGTGAGGAATTGAGTGACGATTTTCCTGAAAATTATTCAGCGTGAGATCCCGGCTGATATTGTCTACGAAGACAGTCAATGCCTCGCTTTTCGCGACGTGAATCCTCAGGCTCCCGTGCACGTCCTGCTGATTCCGAAGAAACCTGTTGCGTCATTAAACGAGCTGACCGAGGACGATGCGGAGCTGTGCGGCCACCTGTTGCTGACCGTCCCAAAAATTGCCGCATTGCTGGGGCTGGACGGCGGTTATCGAACGGTCGTCAACACGGGACCTCATGGCGGTCAAACGGTCTTCCATCTGCACATCCACATTATGGGCGGGCGAGGTCTCGCGTGGCCACCCGGTTAATTGACACCATCCCCGCGCGAAACAAATCAAAAAACTACTGAATCCCCGCACTATTGAACTTCCACACTGTGTTTGACGGCCAGTCCAACTCAGATCTTAATCCTCATCTCAGTCTTCAACCTTCCCCCACGGAATCCTGCCCATGTTCGCTCGGTTTCTTTGTTGTGCCTTAAGCGTGTTGTCTCTGGGAGTCTCATTGGACTCTTCGCTGGTCATCGCAGACGATGGCAGCGACAAGCCCGGCTTGAGTATGGCGGTGGCGGCTCAGAAGCTGATCGATGTGCTTCCAGAAGATGAGAGACAAAAGCTGCTGTACAAGTACGACGATCCAGAACGAGTCAACTGGCACTTCATTCCGAAAGATCGCAACGGCATTGTGTTGTGGGACCAGACGGGTGAACAAAAGAAAGCTGCTGAAGAACTTGTCAAAGTGGGATTGTCTGCAGCGGGACATGCAAAAGTTTTGCAGCTTCGAAGTCTGGAGGAAGTACTTTATCTCTTCGAGGCCGGAGAAGAAGACTATCGCCGCAACCGTCGACATCCTCACAAGTACCATATCACCATCTTCGGAACTCCCGGCCCGACCGGACTGTGGGGATGGCGATTTGAAGGCCATCATCTGTCTCTGAATTTCAGTGTTCAGGATGGTGTTGTCGTTAGCAGCACTCCAGAAATGTTCGGTGCGAATCCTGCTCTGATTGATGCAGGCCCCGGTCGACAGCTGCGAATTCTGTCAGGCCGCGAAGACATCGCCCGCGATATTCTGAAAGCGTGCAACGATGAGCAAAAGAAGAAGATGTGGATTTCTGAAACCGCACCGGACGACATTCGCGGAGCTGGGGCTCCTCAGCCGGTGGTCGATGCTGCTGTTGGATTGCGTTATGCCGAAATGTCGCCAGACCAACAGAAGATGTTGAAGAACCTACTGGGCGAATACATGTCAGCTATGCCAGTCCAGGTGGTTCGCGATCGCATGAAGGCGATTGAAAAGTCCGGGATGGACGACATCCGCATGGCCTGGTGGGGAGAATCAGAAGTCAATAAGCGACACCACTATGTGATTCAGGGGGCGACGTTTATCGTTGAGTACAACAATACTCAGAACGAAGCCAACCATGTTCACGCGATATGGCGAAATGTTGGTGGAGACTTCAATCTGCCTGTAGCGAAGTAAAGGACTCGAATGGAAACAACTGTCGTAGCCGAAGTCGTGAGACTTCGGACCGAACTGTCACCAGTTCGGCTACTTCAGGCAGTTGTTTCCTCGCCAACCATGAGTTGGCGTCGATTTGATCTGCAACCTCATTACCTCTTTCAAGTTCTCTGCACTCGATGTCGCAACCTATTAACAGTTTTCGTCTGGCGAATGGCCTGCTGGTAATCGTCGAACAGATGCAGGACGTGCAGTCCGCAGCCATGACTTTGCTTGTCCCATCGGGTGGAGTGCGTGACCCGGAGAACAAGTGCGGAACCGCCGCGATCCTGACGGAAATGTTTTCTCGCGGGGCCGGCGGCCTGTCGGCTCGCGAACTCTGCGCTGCGATGGACAATCTGGGTCTCCAGCGCGGGGTGCACGTGGGAAGTGCTCACATCAATTTTACCGGTGCCACAACGGCTGATCGACTATGCGATGCACTGCCGTATATTGGTCGCATGGTGACTCAGCCGCATCTGGCTGAGGACGATTTTGAACCAGCTCGGGATCTGGTGGAACAAAGTTTGATGTCGATGGAAGATGAG
>CANHVD010000836.1 GCA_947463775.1 Planctomycetaceae bacterium
ACCTTTGACGAAGCTCTATATGCAACCTACTTTGGTGATCCGTCCGAGCAGGCTCAGGATTTGCTGCAGATGATTCATCAGCGACTGCGATCCGGTGGCCGACTGATCGCTTCGACGAATAATTCCAGAGACAAATGGGTTCAGAGCCAACTGCGTTTGATCTTCCCGAACGTCGTCGTCAACAAACAAAAACACGGTGTGGCCTGCGTGGCGACGAAGACTGCAGAATTGAAAAGAGTGCGTGGCTTTCGCGCGAGGTCGGCGTTTCGGCAGGGAGCGAAACTGGTTTATGTCGAAAGTCGTCCGGGGATCTTCAGTCATCGTCGCATTGACGGCGGAGCACGCGCGTTGATTAAGTCGCTCGCACTGCTGAAGGGCGAAGCATCCGGCTCTGCGGAGTTCAATCCGTCGAAGATTATCGAAATGGGTTGCGGCTGCGGGGCCGTTTCGCTGGCGGCTGCAGTTGAATATCCCAACGCAAAAATCCTGGCCGTCGACAGTGATGCTCGGGCGATTGAATGTACTCAGATTTCAGCCAGGCTGAACGAGATTACGTCGGTGGAGACGCTTTTGACTTCCGATGGAGTCATCCCGGAACCCAAATCCTGGGATCTGCTGTTGGGCAATCCGCCTTATTACTCGGATTATCGTATCTCTGAGCTATTTCTTCAGGCGGCGAAGAATGGTCTGCGATCCGGTGGGCGAATTCATCTGGTCACCAAGCTGCTCGACTGGCATGGCGCGAGAATGAAGCAGTTGTTTGCTTCGGTCGAGACGCATCCAATCGGCGAGTACGTCGTCTTCACTGCTCGGCAAAAGTGATGAGGCGTTGACGTGGCTGGGCGTCGCTCGATCCTGATCTTCGAATACCTGCTGGCGAGTCCGGGAGTATGGAAAGACGCCAGTCCCTCGATGCAGCGCGAAGCTGCGTCGATGCTGGCGGCTGTGGTCGATGATTTTGCCATGCTTCCTGACGTACGTCCCGTGGTCCTGGTCGCCTCCGACGCGCGGGAGATGGTCGAATCCAGCGGCCCTTTTTCCGCGGCTGCGGAAATGCTTTCGCTGACGGAAGATCCTGCCGACTGGCTGGCTCATCCGGATCGAGATCCCCGCAGATTCGCGGCGACAATGGTGATTGCTCCGGAATGCGGCGGTACGTTGGTTTCGTTGTTGCAGCAGTTACAGGCAGGACATTGGCAGTCCGTCCCAAACTTGAATGTCAGTTCGACGCTTGCAGAGATATTCAGTGACAAGTTCCGAACGTATCAATGGTTGACCAGATATGGGGTGCCGACTCCTGTGACAAAAGCGATCTCAGTCGCAGAGTACGACGAACTGCGGCACAGCAGAGGTTGTCAGCATCTGTTTACTGATGGCCAGTCCATGCCTGTGAACGAGGGACTGGGAATTCTTAAGCCGCGCGACGGTGTTGGCTGTGACGGTGTTTCATTTATTCAATTAGCGGGCGATGAGTTCTCCGCGACGGCTGAAAAGTCAACGGCTGAAACGACATCAGTCGACACGACGGCAATCGAACGCCCGTGGTTGATTCAGCAGTATGTTCCAGGTGTCCCCTGTTCGGTCGGCTTGATTGGTAGACGCGGGCCTGGACCTGCGACGATCCTGCCGCCGGCCATTCAGAACCTGCGATTGCAGAATGGGCAACCAGTTTATTGCGGCGGCAGAATCCCCTGCGATTTGGATTTGCAGAATGCCATTCTGCCTTTGGCAGAGAAGCTGGCTTCTGCGGTAGGGGAGTTCTCCGGTTATCTTGGCGTTGATATCGTGGTTAGCCGAGCATCTTCAGGCGAATTGGTAGCGACGGTGATCGAACTGAATCCTCGACTTTGCACCAGTTATGTTGGGTATCGGAGAGCAACCGACAGCAACCTTGCTGGTTTGATCCTGCGAGAGGCAACAGAGACCGAGATCCACTGGAGGGCCGCAGGAACCGAGTTTGAAGCCTGTGGTCAAGTAGATTTCTCGAGTTGATTCCCGCTGATGGAATCGAAATAAGCCATGATTTCCTTGCGGTTGATCTGTTGGAATTCGGCATAAATTGCGTCTGATGGCGACTTACCGGCAGACAGGGAATCGTGCAAAGTCGGAACTGTGAAAAGCATCCGTGCGAAGGATGTTAAGTTTTTCCGGTCATGTAAGTCTTACCGAATATAGCAGATAACCGTTACCGCGCTGCGGACGGTCTGGAGAGACTCTGCACACACAGTGGGCGAATTCGGGGTTAGCCGATGGCTGACCAAAGGGGCACAAGACCATGTGGAACTGGCGAGCCAAGAACGCACGAAAACGCACGACCAAAGCGATTGAATCAGAGCGAATGATCGAGCATCTGGAGACTCGCGCGCTGCTGGCCGGAAATGTTGTCGCAAGTCTGAACGGCTCTCACCTGACCGTGACTGGTGATGCGGCTGATAACGCGATCGACGTAACGATCCTGAATGGCCAGATTCAGCTCCGCGGACTGAATTCAACAACAGTGAATGGTGGCACGACCCCCTTTGTGATTGCAGCGGGGACCGACACGCTGTCCGGGAATGTTTTAATCCAGATGGCTGGCGGAAACGACGCTGTCTCGTTTACTCGCGGAATTAACTTCAATGGCGTCGTCGATGTCCGTGGTGAGGCTGGCAACGACTCAATTGCCGCCAATGGAGTCAAATTCAAGTCGCACGCCTACTTCTGGGGCTATGAAGGCAATGACACCTTCAGCGTGCAGGACACAACGGTTGATGGCTCTCTTATTGTTCATGGGAATCAGGACAACGACCTGATTACGCTTAAGACGGTAACGCTGAACGGTTTTACTGAACTTAAAGGACAGGACGGCGACGATGGCGTGTCATTGAATGCTGTGACCAGCAACGGATCACTGGCGATCAAGACAGGTCGTGGCGACGATGACGTGACCATTCGCAACTCAACGATCAATTCGTCGCTGCTGATCAAAACGAAGCAGGATTCCGACGCCGTGATGCTGGACGATAATACGTTCG
>CANHVD010000837.1 GCA_947463775.1 Planctomycetaceae bacterium
AGTGCACCCGGTAGGGCTCGAACCTACAACCTTCGGTTCCGAAGACCGACGCTCTATCCAATTGAGCTACGGGTGCGTTTTTGCACCTTGAGGGGGCTCGAACGGCTGTCGGCCGGAGCTGACAGGTTTCGAGCGGGGCGGAGTTTATCGAAATTATGGTGGCTGGCAACCGACATATTCTCAGTTCCTTTCTTCCGGTTGTATGAGAACCCCCGGAGCCGTACCCTCCCGGAATATTTCGACTCGCTTCTCTCAACATTACCACCCAAAATCTCAGCTACGGCCAATCTCAGCAGGATTTTCGCGATGCATCATGGAGCTGCCAAGGATCTCTCTCTGAAACATGGCCCCATCAGCGATTTGTTCGATTGCGATGCCTCGACGGAACAGCGACAACAGTGGAGGCTCTCCGAGGAACAACTGCAGTTCTTTCAGGAAAATGGATACGTCCCCGGGCCTCAGATCCTGAACGCTCGACAGATTGACCATCTGCGGGCGGAACTGGCAATGCTTTCTGAGCCAGGCCATCCGGGGTCAGAATTCTGGTACGAATATAACTCCAACGAGTCAAAGGATCCGTCGCTGGTTCTCTTCCATGCCCTTGGAGCATGGCGAATTACGATGGGGATGCATGACATTCTCTGGAGTGCTCCGTTCACTACGCCCGCTTCGCAGTTGCTGGGTGGGCCAATTCGATTCTGGCACGATCAGCTGTTTTGCAAACCGGCCATGCATGGCGGTGTCGTGGCGTGGCATCAGGATTATTCTTATTGGACTCGCACAAAGCCGCTGGCTCATCTGACCTGCTGGATTGGTCTGGATGACAGCACCGTCGACAATGGTTGTCTGCATTATGTGCCGGGCAGCCATCATTGGAATCTGCTGCCAATCACCGGGCTGGCAGGAGACATGAACGCCATTCAGGGAGTTCTCAACGAAGAGCAATGGGCACAGTTTAACAAACACGTTCCGGTGGAACTGAAAGCCGGGCAATGCGTTTTTCATCATCCGCTGACGATTCATGGATCATTCGAAAATCGCACGCCCAATCCTCGCCGAGCCGTTGTATTGAACGTCATTCTGGACGGCGTGAAGAGCGATTCCGACAAACCGCTGCTTGAGGGAGTTCCCGTTGTTCCGCCCGGGACTCCTCTACAAGGACAGTTTTTTCCGATGCTGTATGACCCGCGATGAGATCAGAATAACTCAGAGAACTCGGCCTCCCGCCTGAAGCAGGCGTTGCAAACGGCCCCGGCCACGGCCTTGCGGTCCGACTTTTCCGCCCTATTCCTTCATAGAATTGAGATGTCTTTGGGGGGAAATCCAAATAATTCGCATTAGCGTGGGGCGGTCGATATGATCCCGGGCATCAATTCATCTCTACTTTCTCATTTCGTCTCCAAGCATTTGCATGTCATCCATTGACGAGATTCTGTGTTTGTGCGAAACCCGCATCGGGTATCAATTCAAAGACCGCACACTACTGCGACGCTGTCTGACTCACAGTTCATCAGCGGAAACACGACTCGACTCCAACGAGCGTCTGGAGTTCCTTGGCGATGCCGTTTTGGGGCTCGTGATCTGCGACCATCTGTTTCAGCTCTATCCCGACCAGCGTGAGGGCCAGTTGACTCAGATGAAATCGTATCTGGTCAGCCGTCAGGTTTGCGCGCGAGTTGCCAAGCTGCTGGAGATCGCTCCTCTGATTCTTGTGGGGCGAGGATTGCAGAGCATTCCGGAATCAATCCTTTCAGCCGTTATTGAATCGCTGATCGCTGGTATCTACTTCGATGGTGGTCTGTCGGCGGCTCACGACTTCATTCTGTTCGGGTTTCGCGAAGAGCTGGCATTGTGCCGACCGCTGGATACAGAAAACTTTAAGAGCCAGCTTCAGGAGTATACTCAACGCGAACTCGGCACGACGCCAGAATATCTGCTGCTGGAAGAGACCGGCCCCGATCACGCGCGTGAGTTCGGCGTAGCCGCGAGAGTGAAAGACGCGGTCTTTGAAATTGGCCGCGGTCGCAGCAAGAAGGAAGCCGAACAGCATGCGGCTCGACATGCCGTCCTGTCGCTGCAAAGAATGGAATCCGAAGCAAAGCTTGAAATCGCTTCCAGTGAATCGACAACCTGCGAAGAAAATGCCAACGCCCCCGCTGAAGAGAAAGGCTTCGGTGACCAGGCGACCTGCGACATCGTCATGATTCAGGTTGTTGAGCAGGCAACAGAGATTCTGATTTGCCATCCGCCGGATGCTGTTGGTGATCCGACCAGTCCCGAAAATTGTCCACAAATGAAGGCAAACGTTCCTGTGAATACTATTGAAGCCGAAGTGTTGTTTCGTCCCGAGTCGGCGGCTCTGCGATTTCTTCCGGAAGGCCCTTATTCACTGGGCAAGGGACGCATGAGCTGGGTCGGAATCCAGCACGGAGCAGATTCCACTGTTGGCTCGATCAATATTCTGAACCTAAACGATGGAACCAACCAGACCTTTGATCTTCCCGGGCGTCCGGGGTTTGCATTTCCAACGGATCGTGCGGGAGTTTTCGTCACGGGGTTTGAGCGGTCCGTTGGGCTGTTCGACACTTCAAGTGGGCAGTTTACCCCGCTTGTTGAGGGGCTTGAGTCCGCCGTAACTAACACGATCATTAATGATGCCGTGGTCTACGAGGGCAACCTGATTTTCGGGTGCAAGGAACTGGAGTTTAAGACACAGAAGGCCGGTCTGTACTTGTGGCGACGCAGTGATGGAAAAACAATCCAACTGCGAAACGACCAGATCTGTTCGAACGGAAAAGCGATCATCAGCGATGCGTCGGGAAATCTGACTCTGTTCGATATTGATTCCTGCACAAAGCAGATCACACGATGCTCGCTGAATATTGCCGAGGGAACCGTTGGGCCGCTTGAGGTGGTCGTTGATCTGACGTCCGAATCTGTCTTTCCGGATGGCATGCTGCTGACGCCCGATCACAAGAGTCTGATTGTGGCTCTGTATAACCCCGGTGAT
>CANHVD010000838.1 GCA_947463775.1 Planctomycetaceae bacterium
AAAAACAAGCTTTCAAACCCAGGTGGAGTCTGAAATTTCTGGTGTAAACGCACCATTAAGCTAAGAAAACGCGGATTCTTCGGTGCTCAACGTGGTCGAGCTGAAATTGTGGGCCAAAGGACTGCTTTCAGCCAGGTGAAAGCGGCGAGCAATGTCCATAAGACAACCGGAATCAACATCGCGAGTCCTGCGAGGCTCATGAGCGACTCCGTGCGGCCATAATGCATTTCGTTATATAGACGTGTTACGACAGGTTCGAGCTGCACGGGTCTGAGAATTGATGCCGTTGTGACATCCCAGAAACACCACTGAGCAATCACCAGCCCGCACAGCAGCCAGGGGAAGGTCGTCATTCTCCAGAAGATCCTGGACACTCGCCGGCGAATTTCCGGGTGCGGAGAACTCATCAACAGCGAAGCGGAATGCAATGACGATCGTTCCATCATCTGATTCATCATCGCGACAAGTGCAAAGGATCTGGGGAGAATCGCCATGGACTGCCCCAGTAACATGGGCAGCCAGGTATCGTAAAGAGGCCGCAGCAGACTGTGCTGAAAAGCGGCCAACAGAAGCAGGCTAAGCACCAGCGAACCGATCAATCCTGGTAGAAGCAACAGCAAGAACAGTTTTTGATGCAAAGGTTGATGAGATTGATTTGGACCATGAGGTTTTGATGTCGCCTGCATCATCCCGGCCACGTTAATCGCCAGTGCGGCTGCAGCGACAGCAAAACCCGTCGAGGTCAGAATTTGCTCTGCCGCCATTTGAAACATATTCGGGTTGCTCAGCAAGGCCCGCAATCCGCTCAATGCGCTGAATAGATTTACGGAAAGTGGCCAGAGGAGAAACAACCCAATCCCAGGCGATAAACATAACAAACTCAGCAGTCGAGTCGGCTGGTGTCTGGAGGAATCCGGATGCGATGTAAAAGACGAGACCGCCGCTTTTGGTGCATGTCGCAGCAGCATCCATAAGGCGGGAGACAGCAGGATCAGTTCGATGAAAAGTGGACCAAGAATCATTCTGACCGAGTCACTCAGTGGCTGGCGATCGGCGTGGGCATCAAACAACCAAACGGACCATGTGACAGGGTATCGATCGATCTGCATCAGCGCGGCTGTTTCAAATTCCTGAAACGAGGTCAAGGCCATGATGCTCCATGCGATCAAGCTGGATCTCCAGCGGCCAGTCAGCCGCAGCATCAGCCATCCCTGCCTCCATTGCATCATCGAGGGTGAACAGGATTGTCGAGAGGAGTTCGACGGTCTCAAAGAGTCCCATGCGTGCAGAGACTCCCGGCTGACCGACGACCGAGTCACCATCTGTCTGACGGCAACTCCAAAGGCCGTCGATCGCGCCACGAGTAGCAACAGATAAAGGAACTCTGTGGAGAAAGCGGCGAGCAGGCGTGGCGTCCCCTGACTCAGTTGCGTGGCTGTCAGACGATAGTTAAATCCAATCAGCAGTTCTGGCACGAAGAACGGAAGAACAGCGAAGAACATCCAGAGCCGGCGTGAGCGAGTGGTTGTGGAGCACTCAATTTGTTTGGTCAGGGCCGCAACGGGCACAAGGGATATGCTGGCCACAAACACGCAGCGAATGAAAGACCAAAGCAACGATTCGGTAAGTGTCATGCCCTGGAATTCACTTTCTGGAATACTCCTGAGACAACCAGTTCAGTACTTCCTGATCATGTTGTGCTGCACCGTCAAGAGAAACTCCATCGGCCGCCCATTTCAGTAAAGGCTGCAGCTCCGCAGGCAATAGAGTTTCGTTGACAGGCCCCAAAGGGATTTGCCTTGAGGCCGAATTGGCCAGCATGATCTCGACTTCTTCGGAGATCAGATAGCGTATAAATTTGTCTGCCAATTCCGGATTTGGGCAACCTCGGATTTTAGCAACGCTGTTTGGCAGGCAGATCGTTTTCCCCGATTTTAGTCGCACAGGGAGCATTTTGACCGGCTTGCCCTGATCCATGGCGATGAACACATCATCAGAATCAGTGAATCCAAACAGACAGGCTCCTTCCGCGACGAGATCTTTGACGGCCCCGTTTCCGCGAGCCTCGCGGATGCCTCGATCACGCAGAGAGCGGTGCCACGATTTGAGTTCCTCGAATCCCCACTCATCACAGAGAACGGCGTAATGTGAGAGCGTGGTTCCGAAGAGCGGAACCGCAATCGCAGCCTGTGAAAGTGAATCTGCTTTCATCGCGATTTCGACAGCATCCTCTCTGGCCGACATCAGGCTCGTGTTGACGATGTAGACGCGCAGCCGCGCGGCAAAGCCTGCCCACTGATTGTCCGGATCCCTGAACTGTTGTGGAATCCTTGCAAAGAGGGACGCATCACAAGGTTCCAGAACACTCTCATTCTTCAGTCGAATGGTACCCAGTGTCTGATTGTTCCAGAAGACATCACATCGAGGCCGATCTTTCTCAGCGATCAACAGATTTGTGAGCCCCAGAGACTTATTGGCCTCTTCGTCATAACGAACCTGGACGCGAATCCCGGTCCGTTGTTCGAAGTTGCGAATGATGGAATCCGCAAAGATTGAATCATGAGCGCAGTAAACGACAAGCGTCCCGGACTTATCACTTTGTGAATTCAGAAACAGAGGTAAGACCACCGCTGCTAACAGGATGGCAGTGAGAACGGGAAGGCGGTTTGATTTGTATGCCATGAAGATTGCTGGCCTCGGAACACAGTCCGGTCCCTGGCGATTGCGTCGCACACGATCTATTTCCGATCGAGGCGTCTCGGGAGTTTTGCGGCCGCGTGGCCCGAGCCGGACCGTCGCTGAGTTGGGAATCGTTGCTCACAGAACGGACCTGTGAGCAACGTGCAAAATTCAGAATTCCATTACTTTGCTGGAGCTGGCTCCTCAGCCGCAGCACTGGAAGGTGCTGGAGCGTCGCTTGCCGGAGTTCCACTCGCAGGGGCTTCTGCCGGTACACTGTTTTCAGCAGGGGCAGGGGTTTCAGCGGGCGAAGGGGAATCGGACGA
>CANHVD010000839.1 GCA_947463775.1 Planctomycetaceae bacterium
AACTGAGCCAACTCGTCGGCCAGCTTTTTTCCGACGAGGTCAGGTCGGGTGCTCAGAACCTGTCCGAGCTTGATAAACGTCGTCCCAAGTTCCGTCATCGTCACACGAATACGCTGTTCTGTCGTCAACGTCTCTGTTGCGTTTGCTCGAAAGAGCCGATCGAGCCATGGCATGGGCACTGTGGACAGCCAGTCGGCCAATCCGTGTTTGGCAAGAACCGTGACCACATGGCGAAATCGATCGGCATTGCGTACGAATTGAGGAACATCTATCAGATCCATAGTCGTTCTCTATCGGTTGCATGAAAAACAGGATATCGGGTTCATGCAAATGCTTTGAGCACGGCATCGAATTTCACTTTGACCGTTTCGTCATGCCGACTGATTGCGGGAATTTCGTGGTCGAGTCCAAGCAGTTGATAAACAACCATTTGAGCGACTCGCACGGAATACTCGACGGTAAAGACAACGTCATCGGGGATCTCAACGTATTGGCTGACGAAGGCCAGGTTCTTCGAGTTCTTTGGGACGGGCAGAGGCCGGTCCGATTTTGACCGAGGCATAAACTGGCTGGTGATGTACGGCATTCGGCAGGGAATACAATTGGCGTTGGCAAATGTGATTTCCTGATCGAAGTTCAGATGACCACAGAGCTCGCGAAGAATCTCTTCGCCATTGCAATCTGCCATCGGCTTGGGCACAAAATTGCCGACTCGATCACCGTGCAGTGCGTATCCCCAAAACACCTGCACGCCATCAGGTTGGCCCGCATAGTGTGGCTGGTATGCCAGAACAACCGACATATACCAGTTGGAATCCTTGAAGGTGACGAGCCCGCCGGTACCGGCTTTATTGCCGGACATTGCCTCCATTTTATCGAAGAACACCGTATCCTTAAGAGTCACCGTAAACGATGGCCAATTCGACTCGGGAATGCTGGAATTGAATACCGCCGGATTGCCGAACTCAGGGCGGCCCGTCGCGAGCTTCTCCCATAACAACCATCCGTTGGTGTCCGCTTTTGTCAGTTTCTCTGGCGCCTTGGTCATCGAGCCAAACGTTGAAGCGTCGGTCATTGTTCCGTTCTGGAACAGAACCAGATCTTCGGGTCGAATTGGGATCGATCCGGTCTTTCCAGATTCAGTCGTTTTCAGTTCAGTGACCAGAATCTTATCGCCAGTTCCCAGAACGATATCAGTGACTGTGCATGCTTTTCGAAACTGAACCTGCTGCGCTGTAAGCCAGCTGACGAGTGGTTTGACGAGGGAATCGTATTGGTTGTAGACAGTGCGTTTGACGCCCGCGAGCGTTTCGATCCTTGAGAACTCCTTCATGAATCGATGCAGGTAGCGATTGAATTCAACCGCGCTATGCCACGGTTGAAAGGCAAACGTGGTTGACCACATGTACCAAAAGTTCGTTGTGAAGAATTCCGGTGACAGCCAATCCGTAATTCGGGTGGAGCCGAGCTTGTCTTCGCTCGCCGCCGCGAGTTCCAGTAACTGAGTTCGGTCGGCCATATTAAAGCCCATCGATTTCACATCGACGATGGAGCGATTCCTATCAATCAGTCGTGCTTTCGAACAGGACTTCATGACTTCATTAAATTCAACCGTCTCGTCAAAGACCGACTTACCGGGGTGTTCCAACGAAGGAATCGATTTGAACAATTCCCATGTGCACTCGTAGTTATCCGTCGTCAGCATGCGACCACCGCGCATGGTGTAACCGGTCTCGGGATTTCCACCGCCATCCAGGCTTCCACCCAGAACAGGCAATGCTTCGAAAATCGTGATGTTGCGGCCAGACATCTCTCCATCGCGAATCATAAAGGCCGCAGCAGCCAATGAGCCTATCCCGCTACCAACCATGAACGCTTTTGTATCTTTCGACATTATCTTCTATCCCTAAACGAGTCTTTATGTTCGAACCACAAGGCACGAACAGTATTCCACTCCTGGTTTCTACGAGCATAAATCAACGGCGTGCCATGAGCATGGGGCAGTAGCCGGGCAGTCACTAAGACCGGCTAGCGTTTCAGGATGCGGCTTAGGCAGCTCGCAGGGCGCCATAGTTTCTCAATCGAATCAGTTTGTCAGTGGCAATTCACTCAAGCTCATCAACTTCGCCCGTCTCAATCAGCTCATTCGCCTCATCGACGGTCAGTTCCCACCGGCCGATCTCATCGGCGCTATCCTCATTCTCACTGGCGTCCTGGGTAGGCCACAGGATGCAATCACGGTCTGCGGACTGGAGCCACAGATATGCGTTCTCGCCGGAGTTTGATTTTTGAGTCAGGATCTGTTCGATTTTTGTAGTCATGACATTTTCAAAACGAAAAAAGCCGATGCGGCTGGAAACCTGTCGGTTTACAACTGCATCGGCTCACTGTTGAACGCGTCTCTCAATTTACATTGAGCTACGCTTAAATTAGTTTTCCGAACGGGTCAAACGAAGTCCTTGACTGCATTAGCCCGACCTTACATTAACACGTCTCACCTGAATGGCAAGGGCAACTCGCGCTGTCGTTTGAGTTTGCATGATCCCTGTATCGAAGGGTCCACCCCCGGTGACTGTTCTGGATGAAGCACGCGAGTTGTTCATCATTGACAACGACATTGTGGGGCTGAATTACACCAAATCAGGAATAGAACGGAATATGAGATTGTCGTTTGAGATGAGCCCGTTAGGATCGCGGCGTTGGACGAGCAGTTTGCGAAATGCGACGAAGCCAACAGCGCTACGGATGACTAAATAAAACGCAGGCCAGACTTTTCTGGTGGGCGAATTTACGAGTAAGCCGACATGGATTGAATCTCTCAATAAAGGGGTTCGTTCTATGTCGGCTTTTTTATTTGCTGTCGACTGGCGAGTTCAGGACGCGTCGAATCATTCAGGTTCTGAAGAGTGCGTACTCTTGGCAAAGTGAGAACACCGAACACTTTTGACCTCCAAAAGCCGCCAATTGAACTCGAAAAGTTAGGTAACTTCCGTCAGATCAGGAT
>CANHVD010000840.1 GCA_947463775.1 Planctomycetaceae bacterium
GACCGTGCAAACAAGCGGTTGCAATGGTTCGGCATGGATGGACAGCACCTCAAGACCATGGACGGCTTCCTGTTTCCGGCCGACATCGACGTGCAGGGCGAATTTATGCTTGTTCCCGACCTGCATGCTCGCATCACGATCCTGAACGGAAAGAATGAGATCGTTGCTCAGTTGGGAGACGACGAAGCCTGGAGAACCGAAGTTCTGGCTGACAACTTTGAAATGCGTGCGAAATCTGCGGAGTGGAAGCCGGGGCGCTTCGTGCATCCGCATGATGCCTGCTTCGACGCCGACGGCAACATCTATTTAACTGAATGGGTGAAGACGGGACGAGTGACAAAATTGGTTCGCAAGTCATAGACAATGGAGAATTGGTAATGCCTGACCGAATGATTCAGTCGAAGACGAGAGCTCGAGTTGCTCCTTTCGTTCTCGGCATTCTTGCGCTGGCCTTGAGCGTTGCAGACACCGTTGAGTCGGCCGAGCGTCAAAGAATTCCGTGGACTGAGTCGAAGCTTGTGGGTTCACCCGACCCGCCGCTGCCTTATCGAGCTGTTCGAGCTTACGAAAAACTGCCCTTGTTCGCGCCGGTGTATTTGCGCCCGGAGCCTGGCACGGATCGGATCTTCTTTGTCGATCATAAAGGCGATTGGAAGGAGCCGGGTGGCCTGCGATATTTCACTGACAAGGCAGAGGCGGACATCAGCAAGCCGTTGATTGCTCTGGATCGACTTGTCTACGGATTTTGTTTTCATCCGAAGTATCGAGAGAACAAGTATCTGTATTTGATCACGAATGGGCCTATGCCCGAATCGAATAAGCAGAATAGAATTTCACGGTTTACCGTTACAGAGTCTGCTGATGTCCCGGGAGAACTCAAAGCGGACAATGAACTGGTCATTCTTGAATGGGATTCCAACGGCCACAACGGCGGCGATCTGGCATTCGGCCCGGACGGTTATCTGTACTGCCCAACAGGCGATGGAACCAGCGATAGTGATACTCTGGCGACTGGCCAGGGACTGAATGATTTGTTGGCCGTGATGCTGCGACTCGATGTTGATCATCCGACCGCCGACAAGCACTACTCGATCCCGCCCGATAATCCGTTTATCAATGTTCCTGATGCGCGGCCGGAGATCTGGGCTTACGGTTTTCGAAATCCCTGGAGAATGGATTACGACCATGAGTCGAATCAATTGTGGCTGGGACAGAATGGTCAGGATCTGTGGGAACAGGTCTATTTGATTCGGCGCGGTGAGAATTATGGATGGAGCGTTCAGGAAGGCGGGCATCCGTTTTATGTCGAACGTCCGAAGGGAGCCGAGCCGATCGTCGCGCCGATGGCCGATCATCATCATTCGGAGTCTCGCAGCCTGACCGGCGGAGTTGTTTATCGAGGATCGAAGTTGCCGGATCTTGTCGGCTGCTTCATCTACGGGGATTATTCAACGGGGAAGATCTGGGCGATTCGGCATGATGGAACGAAGGTCACTTTTCATCGCGAGATCGCGGATACCACGCTTCAGATCGCCGGGTTCTCCATGAATGCAGCCGGTGAGTTGCTGGTCGTGGATCATGCCGGCGGCTTTTACCGGCTTGAGCCTATGCCGCCGCAGGAACCCACCAGTTTTCCTCGCAAGCTGAGCGAAACAGGTCTGTTCGCATCGGTTGCAGAGCATCGTCTTTTGCCGTCCGTGATTCCTTACTCCGTGAACGTTCAATTGTGGTCGGATGGGGCTCACAAAGAACGCTGGCTTGCGGTGCCAGGCGAAGAAAAGATTGACTACACATCGACACGCGGATGGAATTTTCCGAATGGCTCGGTTCTGGTGAAAAGCTTCTCGCTGGAGAAGGTTGCAGGTCTGCCAGAGACACGTCGCTGGATTGAAACTCGATTGATGGTCCGGCAGCAGAACGAGTGGGTTGGCTATTCGTATCGCTGGAATGAAGAGCAAACCGATGCTGAGCTTTTGGATTCCGGAAGTGTCGATGTCGAGTTTGAGATTCAGGATCCGGCGGCTGAGGGCGGTGTAAGAAAACAGACCTGGCACTATCCGAGCCGCGCGGAATGCATGGTGTGTCATTCGCGAGCCGTCAACTATGTCCTCGGACTCTCTGAGAACCAGATGAATCGTGAACACGATTATGGCTCGGAGAAGTTCAATCAGATTCAGATGCTGTCAGAGTTGGGGATGTTTACGAAGCCGCTTCCCAAGCCAGTCGAAGAGTTGACTCGACTAAGTGACCCTTTTGATTCTGCTCTGGATTTGAAACAGCGAGCCGCTTCTTATCTTCATGCCAATTGCTCCAACTGTCATGTCGAAGCTGGTGGCGGGAATGCTCAGTTTTCAGTGGAAATCGATGCGAAGCCGGAGCAGGCGAAGCTGATTGACGTGAAGCCGGTGCATACCGCTTTTGATCTGCAGGATGCGAGGCTGGTGGCGCCCGGTTCACCGGAACGTTCATTGTTGTTTCATCGCATGCAGCGACGAGGACATGGTCAGATGCCTCCGCTCGGGACGAGTCTTGTTGATAAGCCGGCGGTGGAGCTGATCCGTGAATGGATTCTGCAATTGCCGACGGATACCGCGTCGAAATGAGTTGTGCGCGCTTTATCCTGTAGTCAGAGCAAAAGTGGTGCAGAAGCCGTTGAACCACCGGGGTGAACCTGGTGGCATGGACTTCAGGGAATTCAGCGTCAATCATCGCCCTGCGGAGGAAAGCTCCGCAGGGAGTGAAATCACGGAAAAATATTCGTCTTTGGTTGAGTCATTGCTCCACGGGGACCAGCTTGGGGTGACAAAAATCCGGGGTTGACATCGCTTGGGATTGCGCAAGTTTTGGTCCGTTATTCCGGACCGTGTTTCGCAGCGTAGCTGCGGCAGCATTTAGCCCCAGGCTTCAGCCTGGGGTTGGAGGCAAAAACACGATCCATCAGCCGTGAAACGGCGACAGCGATGTTTTCTCCACAATATCAACACATTGCTTTCGCCGTTTCAC
>CANHVD010000841.1 GCA_947463775.1 Planctomycetaceae bacterium
AGGATTTGATTCCAGTTGCCGGTCAGATCCACCAGCCAGCCTGCCGTAATCGGGAAGAGCGTCGCGCCGATATTTCCACACATATTCATCGCACTGAAGACGGTTCCCGCCCGCTTGCCACCAAACTCAATTGCAACGGTGTATCCACTCACGCCGCCAAACGCGGCGCAGAACACGCCCAGAGCAACAATCGCGATACTGAAATTCAAATCGGCGACGAACCCTGAAACTGTGATCAGAATCGCACAACTGGCCATTCCGACGACCGCTATTCCCTGACGACTGAGCCGTTTGTTGCCTGTCTTCAAAAACAACCAGTCGGAGATCACTCCGCCCAGCAGACTACCCACAACACCGCCGATGCCAGCGTAAGTTGTCAGGAGCCCTGACTCCTTCAACGACACTCCGCGAGTCTCCTGCAGGAACGTCGGGAACCAGGTTAAAAAAAACACCATCGCGGCGGCTCGAAAGAATTGCTGAGCACACAACAGAGCCAGCGATGGACTGGTCAAAAGTCGTCCCCAGATTTCGCCGCTTCCTTCAGTAGTTTCGGAACTCTCGCGACGAACCAGAGGCAGTGACTGGCCTTTGATGGACATCAAAAAGACGCCAGCCCAGACGATTCCGGGGATTGCAAACAGCCACAGTAACAATTGCCACCGGTACACATGCAGCGATGTCGCCAACGGGGTCAGATTTACCAGCATGTTCCCGGCGATCACCGGAGCAATCGCACCACCGATGAGCATCCCGCCGGCCAGAATTCCTGAAGCCCGAGCGCGTTGAGACTCCGGATACGTCTGTCCAATGGCCTTCGCCGCACACGGAAACGCTCCAGCCTGCGCGGCTCCCATCAGAAACCAGATGACGGCCAATGACACGATTCCAAAGCTCAATCCTGTGAGAAACGTAAGCAGCGACCAGAGCACACAAAGGCCAGCCAGAGTAATTCGGCTTCCGTAACGATCGGCCAGCCATCCACTTGGCATCTGCAGCAATGCATATCCCAGATACCAGACTGATTGCACCCAGCCCATAACTGTTGCACGTGACTCTTCTGGTACCCCAAAATCTTTCGCTACCTCGAGCGCCGGTACGCTCAACGCGGCACGCTGAATGTAGGCAATGGCTGCGACAAGACAGAGAAAACTCAGAATCACATGTCGCATGAGGTCGGGTCCGATCAAACAATGTGAGTACGAACTGCTCCACGCATGCTAGTGACCGAACAATGAATCCAGAAGCGCCAGCAGGAAGATGTCTCGTCTGTCGCTCGTGTCGTCACTCCGTCTCAATTCGAACCAGTTTCATTCGCCCTGACGCTCCGCTCTTGATCGACACATCCACCTTGCGACATTCAAAGTGCTTTGCGAGCAATGCGATCAGCTCTTCGTTCGCCTTGCCATCCACCGGTGGAGATTTCAGTTTGGCAAGCCACGTACCATCCTCAGCCTGTTCGAATGAACTGACTCGAGAGTTCGGCTTAACCTTGACCTGGATGACTCTTGTTTCCACCGACGACCTTCAAGATGAACAATTGTTCCCGGCGACAAAACATGCCCGCTTGCATTCGAAGCGTAACGCAAGACGAGGGGAAAGTCGCTATCGGCAAGCGGCAGGGCGTCAGCCCTCCGAGCAATTCCCATTCAAGTCGATCAACACGCAAATGCATGATTAACATCTCAACTCATAGGACGAGGCGAAGAATTCAGTCGCTTGGCTCGGAGGGCTGACGCCCTGCCGCTCGCCGAAGTCCGGCTTTAAACAGCTGCGTATTCTCGCATCGCTCTGTCTTGCAAAATCAGCGAAGGGCGATTTCATTCGCATCGGCCACAAATTGGCTCTAACATGCCAACCTTCAATATCCGGTCGCAGCCATGCGAACACACGTCAACCACGAAGACGATCGCCGGATCTCACCGACAACCCACCTGCCCAACATCAACATGTCTGCATCTAAAAATCGGTTCCCCGGTATTCTGTTTCATCTTTGCCTGTGCGCCATTGTCAGCCTGTCGTTCAATGAAATCGCGGCAGCCGATGAATCCTCCACGGACCCAAGTCGGTTCGAGGCGACCGTTCTGGCTACAGGTCTGATTCAACCGATGGAACTCGCCGTTGCACCCGACGGAACGATCTACTTTATTGAATTGAACGGTAAGCTGAAGGCTCTGCATCCTGTGACACATCAAGTGTCGCTCGTGGGTGAACTAACCATTACAACGGAGCAGGAAAACGGTCTGCTGGGCCTGGCTCTGGATCCAAATTTCGCCGAAACGCAATGGATCTATCTTCAGTACTCACCGCCCACTTTTTCAGGACAGCACATCAGCCGCTTCACGCTGCGTGACGGTAAACTCGACATGGAATCCGAGAAGCTCCTGCTAAAGTTTGAAGAGCAACGCAAGGAGTGTTGCCATCATGCCGGCTCACTGCACTTCGGACCTCGCGGCGAGCTGTTTATTGCGACCGGCGATAACACTCATCCTCACGGTGACTCACAGGGCTATGCACCCATCGACGAACGACCGGAGCGAGCTCCCTGGGATGCTCAGAAATCATCCGCGAATACGAACAGCTACAACGGCAAGATCCTGCGAATTCGTCCAACACCGGAAGGCAGCTATGAGATCCCCGATGGCAATCTGTTTCCCAAAGACGGCTCCAAAGGCCGGCCAGAAATCTATGCGATGGGTTGTCGCAACCCTTGGCGAATGACGGTCGATTCGGAATCGGGATTCGTATACTGGGGCGAAGTTGGCCCGGATGCGAATGGCGAAAACGAACGAGGACCCCGAGGCTACGACGAAATCAATCAGGCACGCCAGGCAGGAAACTTTGGCTGGCCATACTTCATCGCCAACAACCTGCCGTACTCAGATTACGACTTTGCAACTAACATGGCCGGACCGCTGTACGACCTGACTGGCCCAAAGAATGAATCTCCCAACAACACCGGCGAACAGATTCTGCCGCCACCAGTTTCGGCATTGATCTACT